>CAYJOZ010000228.1:0-2765 GCA_964371925.1 uncultured Treponemataceae bacterium
CAGATGAAACGTATGAGTTTTTAGGAGATTTGCTAGGTGTAGAAAAAGAAGCAAATAAACGTGCTGAGTATGTACGGGGCATTTTTGAGAGTGATGATGCTACATTAGATAACGTTAGCGTTTATTTTGGTGATGGAGTTGCCTCTTTAGATACTATTCCCAGAGGATCTCCATCGAGCCAAGAACTAGACTTAGCTGGTGTTCAAAATGTAGCTGATGTAGCTTTTGGGTCTCAAAGTAGGGTAAGCATTTCGAGTGAGCAAATTATTGCATGGAATCCTGATATAATAGTATTAAATGGTGAGCCCAAAGAAGGTGTGTCGCAAAATCAAGCGGTAGAAGACTTTGTGTCTAATGCCATCTACAAAGATTTGGTAGCTGTAAAAGAAGGGCGTGTGTATGGTGTTCCAAAAACTCCTTTTAGTTGGGTAGGGCGTCCTATTGGTGTAAATCGTTTAATTGGTGTGCAATGGATAGAACATCTTGCCTATGGCTCAAGTGATAAAGATTTTATTAAAACAGTAAAAGAATTTTACGAGCTTTTTTATCACGTAAAGCTCACCGATGACGATTTAAGTAAATTACTAGGTACAAAATAAAAGATTTTCTACGCCACGAAGGAGATTCTTCCAGAGCCCAGCAGAAAGCAGAGTCAGAATGACAGGCTGTGTGTCAGCAGAAAGCAGAGTCAGAATGACAGGCTGTATGTCAGAAGAAAGCAGAGTCAGAATGACAGGCTAGGTGGTAGATGCAAAAATAAAAATCTGCGTAATTCTTGTGTAATTCTTGCGGATAAAAACTGTTAAGGATTTGATATGGATACAATAATATCTGTAAAGCTTAAAGGCTCTGAAATATTTTTTGGTAACGGTATTGCAGAGCTTTTGGAACATATTGATAAAACAGGCTCTCTTTCTACTGCATGTGCTTCTATGGATATGGCGTATAGTAAAGCATGGCGTATAATAAAACGAGCTGAAAAAGAATTAAATTTTTCACTTGTAGAAAGAAAAACAGGCGGGGCAGGCGGTGGTGGAAGTACCCTTACGCAAGAGGGGAGAGATTTTTTGAAACGGTATCTAAGCTTTCGAAAAGATGTAGAGGACTATTGCTTAGATACCATTACAAAATATTTTTAACGCAATTTTTGCAAGGCGTTTTCAATATCTGTTTTGCCATTGCTGTCGTTTGTTTCAATTTTTGATATTTTGTCTATTACGATGTCGTTAGGAGAGTCGAGTGAAAAATCTCTTACATAGCAATAGAGTGTGCCCATATTTGCATAATACACTTGTAAATAAAGATAAATGGGGTTACCTAATGTGTATTCATTAAGTAGGTAATTATCAAAACCTTCCTGAAAATATAACATAGTTTCTACACCATCAATATTTGTTGAAAGTACTGTTGGGCAATTTGAAAATGTTGAAGCAAAAGGTGTATTCGAAGTTACTGCATAGGGGTATTCTGAAAGTTCCGATTGTATTACCGCTCTTAAACTCCCATGCACAGTTGTAAAGCCTGGATATTCTGTAAGGGACTCAAGTGAAGGGTGATCTTCTGCCAATGGAAATACCATTGGGCTCGTCATACTTTCTATTTCTTCAAAAGCAAAAAACTTCATAACAGCTGGGTTAAAAATTTCTCCTGCAAAATACCAATACCCATCATAATATTCTGGAATGCGCTCAGCCGCTGCTACAAGATATAAGTCTAATTCGGTAGAACGAACGGTTATTGAAACATCATTATTTATAGGGCTACCAATTGAAAAGCCGCGTGATACCGCTAAGGTATTTTCTGTAGCTGCTTGTAGTGTTCTGTTTGCAAGTACATTTGCATAGAGTACTTCATATGAAGCAGTTTTTACTTCACCATTAAATGCATATTCGTGTTCATACGTAAATACTAAGACATTATCGCCAAAGGCCTTTGGAACATTGTTCTCCTTACCACTTCCAATGTACTTTCCTTGAAAAAAGCTTTGTACAGGGTCGCCCTCTTGGTGTACTAATGAATTTTTGGGAAACCAATCAATAGAATCTGGTGTTAACTGCGCCTCTTGTGACAACTGTTCTTCCGGTGTTGATGCACAACCGAAAAAAACTACTATACTTAGGCACAGTATAATTGGTAACGAAATCAAATTTTTTGTAAGCATACTTTGTTTCTCCTTATCCTCTAATCTGATTATCCCTGTAAAAATATTTTTTGTCAATACTTGATTTTGCATGCAAAGTAAGTACGGGGCAAAGAAAGTCTTTAATTTTTTCCTGTAATTAGATAGAGCTTAGAAGAAATAAAACCACAGATTACACAGATTAATGGGATTTCTATTGGAAGGCGCTATAGGAATTATTAAAAAAAAGAAAACCTTCGAGCCAAAAATATACATATTTTTGCTTTTATTATTTAGGTGGCATGTGTAATAAAGATTAAATACTCAAAAATAAAAATCTGCGTAATCCTTTAATCTGTGGTTTTAAAATGAGCAATCTTGGTGGATTTTTTTGCATATTCATTATTAATTTTTAATTATTAATTATCTATGTGTTTACTTTTTATGGTCTAATTGCTATAATTATATCTATTGAGGATGTCTCCTCACTTATAATTTGTAAGCATATTTTAATAGAAAAATTAGGAGAATAGCATGATTAAAACAGTAAAAGATGTTGAATTAAACGGTAAACGCATTGTAATGCGTGTAGATTTTAACGTACCAATGAAAGATGGTGTAGTGCAAGATGATACTCGTATCCAAG
>CAYJOZ010000229.1:0-2728 GCA_964371925.1 uncultured Treponemataceae bacterium
TTCCGTGGTACAATGATAGAAGGAGAATAACGCAGATGCCTTGGAAACTTATTTTATTTTTGTTGTGCCTTATTGCAACAACTTTTTTTGTTGGCTTTAACCTTGAAAATGCTTGTAATATTAATCTTGTTTTTAAAACATATGAAAATGTTCCTGTTTTTTTAACCGTTCTTATTTCTTTTGCATCTGGGGTTATAATTGCATTTTTGTTTTCTGTTGGTATGCGAATATCAGGGTCAGAAAAAAAAGTAAAGCAAGTTAAAGAAAAAAAGCAACCAAAGTCTGAACTCAAAGAGACAATCCCTACTTCAACAAATGAAAAACAAAAAAAAGTATCTATGTTCAGTAAACTAAAAAATAAAGATGTGAAAAGTGCTGCTGAAGATTCACCGCTTGTCAAGGAAGAACAAGTAATTAGTTTAGATGATAGTAGCGGTGTAAAATGATTAAACGATTTTTGCTTATTTGCTCACTTTTATTGATTTCTATAAATATTTTTTCCCAAAGTAATGTTGCTGAAATTATTTCTAGTGATGAGCCTATTGCAAATACTATTATTAATCTTAAGAAAATTGCTCAAGATGGTGAAACAAATCAAGATAAATTTGAAGCAGCGTTAGTTCTTGCTCAAATACAAGAGCAATTTGGTGAATATACTGATGCTAGTTATTATTATACTACTGCGGCAGGCCTTATCGGGACACAAACTGCAAAAGGACAAGAATTACTCTTAGGAGCAGTACGTTGTGCACTTTTAGTAGGTGATGTTTCCCGCGCAGATTTTTTGCTGAGTACTGCATTAACATCAATTACTGATGTCAACGCTAAGGCGCGGGCAAATCTTTATGCTGTTTGGAGCTGGATAATAAAAAGCGAAACAGAAGAAGAGCTTGCAGGGCCTATTACTGTTTTACAGTCGTATGTGGTGCTTGAAAGCATGGAAATTGTTAAGCCTTCACTTCTATTAACTTTATATCATCTCACTGAGGAAGAAAAGTGGGCAAATGAACTGATAAATACATTTCCGGACTCTCCGGAAACTGCAATTGTGCAAGGAAATGCCCACATGTATCCAAGTCCATTTTGGTTTTTTTCATCAATGAAAGGTTCCGTTAACGAATAACTTGTCGTAATGTTATATTTTGGTTTATGCTTGGAACGATATACGTTGAACCTATATTTACAGGAGTAAAAACAATTTGGACTCTGCTATTATCTTCTTCAACCATATGAATGCGATAAAACCCATCAAATAGTTTTGAATCGGTATTATTACTTCGAAATTGAACGAGCTGCTCTTCATACACCGTTAATACGTTATATATTCCTGAATCTTGAAATGCATCATTTTTTACTATATACGAGTTATCAGTAAATGTTAGCATATCGCCATTATCAGTTTCCCAAAGCTTTTCCGATGTAGTTTTTATTGTATCGATTATATTGGTAATATTTTCAGTTTTGATGCTGTTAACAATTTGAGGATTAATAGAATCGCTATGCTGTTTTTTATAATTACCATCCCATGATGTATTTTGAGAAACGGTTATTGTAAGTGTATCTGTAGATTTTACACGAATTTCATCGAGAGAAATAAGTGTAATATCTATTCTGCGCATAAGAGCTGGAATATTGCGATTTGAGGCAGAAATTAAAATACCGTTGCGTCGAAGAATACTGTTTTCCCACATATAAATTTCTGCTGTATCGTTATTCAAAAATGTAATTGTTTTCGTTTCATAATCAAATGATAGATATGGTGAATTGTTTACTGCTGTTGTAGTGCTTTGCCATGAATCGCTTAGAAATTCCCCCATAGTTTTTTCAGTTCCGTCAAGAATTTTTTCAAGTTCTTGCGCATTTATTTGTCGACCCGGTATACGCACTTGGGAAGATTGAATATATCGCGAAGTTGTATAATCCCAATCATACATGGTTTGCAATTGATCTAGAGAACCTTGTGTTGACTGAGGATCTGATGTGTAAACCCAGATAGGATAGCTTTCACCATGATCATCGCTAAACGCATAGGACGTGCTTCTCGTACTTTGGCTTATAAATATTGTTCCGTCGGCTCTAAAATCTGCAATTAATTCTAGGTTTACGGCTGTAGTATTTGATGTAGAAAGCCAGGCTTGAAAAATAGCATCATTTGTAGAAGAATAACCGTTAACTATGAGCGAATTAGCATGAGTTCCTGTTATGTCAATAACATCTAAAGAAAATGTGTTTGTTTCTTGAATTGGTGTTTCTAGCTCATACGAGCGTTCATAAGCTGCAAAAAGTGGATTGTATAAGCCTATTATAACTTTAACAAAGGGGCTATCTGTATTTTTAACTGCAACAACTTGGTCTGCGTAATTATCAAGATTAAAGTCTACAGGAATAGCCGTAATTAATATTTCATCTGGGAAAAGAGGTATTAATACATCAAAGTCCTCGTTACCGGGAAGAGGTACAGCTTGTTGTCCCGCGCCAGGTTCGGCATTTATTGCATGCGTAAAATTGTTTGATTGTATAAGCGAATCATCCTCGGAGGTGCGAATATTTTGATTGATAATAATACCGGCAATTAGTAATCCAACTATAATAAATAAAACAGGTGTCAATTTTTTCATACAATATACTATACACTGTTATTTCCTTTTTAACAAGTATTCTAAATAAATTCATGCTTGAAAACTGCGTTAGGGGGCGAAGCGATATCCTTTTTAGCCTTGCTAAAAAG
>CAYJOZ010000230.1:0-2686 GCA_964371925.1 uncultured Treponemataceae bacterium
AACATTACCCATAAAACACCGAGCGTACTTATAATAGTTATAACAAGTGAAAAGCTTGCGGCTAAGGGCCAGTTTCGAGTTTTATTTACTTGGTCTACTATAATATTCCCAATCATGTAAGAATCTTTACCACCTACTAAAAGGGGAACAGTGTAAGATCCAAAAATAGGGATAAATGTAAATATTATTGCAGTTGTTACGCCACTTTTTACGTTTGGTAATAGCACCTTTATCATTGATGTGATTTTCGATGCACCTAAGTCTCTTGAGGCTTCTAAGAGTGAAAAATCAAAGCGATCTACGGCAGTAAATATAGGTAAAATTGCATATGGTAAAAACATGTACACAGAAACGGTTATAACAGCTCCAGTATTATATAATAGCTGGAAGTGCTCTTGTGTAATACCGAGCGCTATAAATATACTATTTAGTACTCCATCATTCCCAAGAATTGACATCCAAGCAAATATGCGAATCAAAGAATTGGTCCAAAAAGGGACAATTATAAGAATTAAAAAGAGTGTTTGATTTTTGCTTTTTGCAATGGCATAACCACAGGGAAGTGCAAGCATTATGGTAAATACAGTTGAAAGGAGCGAAATCCAAACAGTACGAAAGAATACCATACCATATGCTGGATTCATCATTTGAGAAAATGCTACAAGTGAAAACTCATATTCTACACCGCCGTATAAGCCCTTTTTTAAAAAGCTATATAAGATGATGATTAAAATAGGTGCTACAAAGAATATGGAAAACCACACTCCCATTGGCCATGAGTAAAGCGGCCCTAGATTTATGCGGCTATGTTTGCTGCCTATCTGTTGGCCGTTCATTGGTCAATGTCCTCAACAATATAGCCATCATCGGCATGCCAAGAAATGTATACTTCATCTTTCCATTCTATTTCAAGTCCGTCATCAAGGTAATTTGAGTGTTGTTTAAAAACTTTTATAAGAGTTCCGTTTTCAAGTTGTACATAAAATTTCGATTGAAAGCCTGAATATACTGGTTCTTCAACCATCCCCTTAAATACGTTTAAGTTCTTTTTTGATGATGATGGCTTTTCATGTGAAATTCTTATTTTTTCAGGACGCACGGTAAAACATACACGTTGTCCAACTTCAGTTTCGTCGTAATCGGTAACTTTTATGGGCTGTCCAAGTTCAGGAATTGTGAGTGTACACATAAACTCATTTTCTCTGTCTTCTAATGGCCATTCTTTGCATTCCTCAACCGTGGCATCAAATATATTTGTTTCACCGATAAACTGTGCTACAAACTCGGTTGCAGGTTGTTCGTAAATTTCAAAGGGACTTCCGACTTGCAGTACTTTACCGTGATTCATGACGGCGATTCTGTCCGAAACTGACAAGGCTTCGGATTGGTCGTGTGTTACGTAAATGAAGGTAACGCCAACTTTATCATGGATATTATCTAATTCTACCAAGAGGTTAGAACGGAGTTTTGCATCTAGAGCTGAAAGTGGCTCATCTAAAAGAAGTACACTTGGTTCGCTTATTAGCGCTCTTGCAATAGCGACACGTTGCTTTTGCCCGCCCGAAAGTTGGTTCGGTTTTTTATGCATGTGTGCATTTAGTTGCACAAGGTGCAAGTATTCTTTTACTTTTTTTTCTATTTCATGTTTTGGAAGTTTTTTTAGCTTTAATGGAAAAGCAACATTATCAAAAACTGAAAGGTGTGGAAATAGTGCATAGTTTTGAAAAACTGTATTTGAAGGGCGATTGTTTGGAGGAAGTGGAAGTACATCCTTATCGTCAAATAATACAGCGCCACCATCTGGAAACTCAAAGCCAGCAATAATTCTAAGCAAGGTTGTTTTACCACAACCAGATGGACCTAGTAGCGAAAAGAACTCGCCTTTTTTTATTTCAATGCTCACATTGTCGAGAGCACAAAAGGATCCAAAATGTTTGGATACATTTTCTATTGATACAGTACTACCTTTCAATTTTTTTCGCTTTCCCCCATAGCCGCAAAATACGGCATTCTAAATTAAGATTTTGTTATAGTAGAATGCATGAAAAAGGCATAATTGTCAAGTAGAAGAGAGGGGAATTTAATTAATAATTCCTAGTTACGAATTACGAATGTGGCTGGCTTAGATATGGGGGAGATATAACCACAGATTACACAGATTACGCAGATTTTGTTATTTTGAGGTTACCACGTAGATTGGTTATGAATCATCCGCAGATTACGCAGATTACGCAGATTACGCAGATTACGCAGATTTTTTTGAAAACAGTCTATTAGTACTTTAATAGCTAACATTACCCTACAAACTTAAGGGGAAAGAGCTTGACGAAGAAACAGGACTGTATTATCATGGAGCTAGCCTAGATTTTAAGACCAGTAGGTGGTTAAGCGCAGACCCTGCATTGGGTGAGTCCATACCACAAGTAGGATCCGATAACCAAGACTTACTTTGGTGGGTTCTATAGTTGCACAACAAATTTCTGATATAAATGGAATTGAGGACTAAAGAGGTATTTTATGGTTCCATGGAGTTTTCTACTGATTACTGGGGCAGTTTTTTTCATTATTGCCTTTTTTACAACTTTTGTAAATATAATATTAATAATTAGTTTTAAAAGGAAATTAGATCACCTGATTACTGAGTTAAACAATTTAAATCATATTCGTGATGCATTCATTTTGACTC
>CAYJOZ010000231.1:0-2656 GCA_964371925.1 uncultured Treponemataceae bacterium
CAGTGACCCACGCCTTAAAAGGGCGTTGCTCTACCTGCTGAGCTAGCAGCCCATCGCATCAGAACAATTCGTTGCTGAACGTTTTATTACTATATCTTAAAACACAAAAAGTGTCAAGACATCAACGCAACTTTTTTTAGAAAAAAAGGATTTTTTATGAAAAAATTTGTACTATTTTCCCAAATGCTTCGCCTTCAGCTTGCCGCAAATCCTTTTTATCGCTTCCCTCTATCTGTATTAGTACTTCTTTGCCTCCTAAGGACTCAGGAAGTACTGTTACAGAACTCGGCTTTACTTTTACATGCAAGAAATTCTCTGTTACAACGTGGATATCAGTTTTTCGAAATTTTTCAACTACACCTTTAAATGTTTTTCCAACACAATTGGTAATATAATTTTTTTTATTTTGTATTGCAATATTGGTTAAAATCTTAACACGTTCATTAGATACGGCAGTTGGAACTTTTGGGTTCATAGTAAAAGCAGGAGTATCTGGTCTTGGTGAAAATGGAAATGCGTGTATCCAAGTAAGATTCTCTTTTTCACAGAGACTTTTTGTACAATCAAAGTCTTCCTCTGTTTCTCCAGGGAAGCCTACTATTATATCACAAGCAATAAAGGGATTATCTTTTATAGCTGCAAGCTTACGAATAGCCTTTTGTATTTGTTCAGCTTTATACGGACGGGCCATAGCCTTTAAAATTGTATCGCTGCCCGACTGAATCGACAAATGAAAATGAGGCCTAACTCTCTCGTGTGCTAACGAAACACAAAGTTCATCAGTTACACTTTGTGGGTGCAAACTAGAAATACGAAAGTTAATTTTATTTGTATGTTTTAGCAAATACGCAAGGAGTCCTGCAAAATCCATGTCACTACTTTTATATTGCGATAAGCTTATTCCAGTAATTGTAACTTCACTGTGTAAAGCCTTTTCAAGCAATAACACTCTTTTTAGAACTTCTTCGTGTCCAAGCGAAATTGATTCCCCTCTTGCCAAACAAATTCTACAATACGCACAGCGAAAATTACACCCATCTTGAACTTTTATTGAAGATCTCGAGTGTTGCATAAAGGTATCGGTAGATAAGGCAAAAGCCTTTTTTTTATGTAGGAACGAGTATGTTTTAATGCTTTTATCAAAATAACTCGATATATGTGAAGCTAAATTAATGGCATCAAAACTTAAAACAGACTGTTTTGTAAAATATGCTTCGATTTCTTTTGGTAATTCAGCTAAAAGATCTTTTTGAGTTCCCTTTAGCACACATATGCGCGTATCAATATTTTCAATGAGAGCTTTTTCAAGCTCAGCGTAACAGCCTGTTACAATAAGGCATGATTTAGGATATTTTTCTAATAAAAGCCGTATAAGACGGCGAGCTTTTTGTTCTGCTTTTGCCGTAACGGTACAAGTATTTAAAACACAAATAACTGTATGATTATCGACATTACTTGCAGATGTAAGCCCCCCCATAGTACAGGTAAAGCCTTCATCCGAAAAATTTCTTGCTACAGATTCAGATTCAATTTGGTTAACTTTACAACCAAGAGTTTCAAAATGTATATTTAAATGTTCACTTCTCAATGTCTGCTAAAGTAATTCAAGAACTCTATTGTAGCCTCGTCTTGCATCATCCCTTGTTGAGTTTAATACGAGTGCTTGTTCATACGCAGAAAGTGAAAGTGTATAGCTTTTTGCCATTTCGCGTGCATACCCAAGGCGTGTCCACCAGTGGTCATATAATGGTTCGTTTCGAACTGCCTTTGAAAATGAAATATCAGCATGATTGTATTTTTCGAGACGAATATATATTTCACCCATGAAATAGTATACATCGCCTATTCTACCACCGTTTTCACCAACCAAAGATACATATTCTTGAAATAAATCTAAAGCTTCTTCATTTTTTCCGAGAAAATACTTTGCTTCTCCAAGTATTTCAACAATTCTGTGGTCGTATGGTGATATGTCTCTTGCCCGTGTTGCCCAGTTTTCTGCCTCTGAGTTTTGCCCATTTCTAACTAAGCTCCAGCACATTACTACATAAGACTCGACGTTATTCGGGTTATCAGTTATTTCTTGTTCACAGGCGGCAATAGCTTCTGCATATCTACCTGTATTGTATAATAAAAGTGCATCAGGCTTTTCTTGTTCTTGTGCACTTAGTGAAAAAGCTGTTAGCAAAAGTAATAGTAGTAAAACTATACTATTTTTCCAATTTTTCATATCAGTATCTCCCTACTCACCATTTTTTTCTTTGGCCATAGTGCAGCGACCGGTAAACAAACAACCAGGTTCAAGCACTACTTTTGAAGAAGAAATGTCTCCTTCAACAGACCCTGTAGATGTTACAAAAACCATTCCCTTTGAATCTATATTGCCAACAACAGAACCTCTAACTAATACACGATTCGCAACTATATCTGCAGCTACGTGCGCGTCATTATCTATAACTAAATCACTTGTAGCGTCAATTGAACCACTCACCTTCCCTTTAATCATAAAGGGTTTTGTAAATTTAATTGATCCAGTAAATGTTATATCACTTGCTAAAATTGTATCAAAATCTTCATCTTCGACTTCAAAAAAGTCTGCATCTTTTACTTGAAACATAGTATAATAATAATACCCGAACTTTTAATCATAGTCAAG
>CAYJOZ010000232.1:0-2636 GCA_964371925.1 uncultured Treponemataceae bacterium
CATCGCACTGCAATTTACTAATTTTTAATTGAAGCCATAGGGCAAATACTGCCTGCGGACTTTTTTTCAGAATAGCTAAGTTTTTTCCATCGTTATAGATATCCCCAACTTTAAAAGGTAAAATGTTCGTTATTCCTAAAACTAGTCCCACATATCCCATTACATTAAAAAAGAGTTTTAAGAAAATGGGATAAGTTACTGAATAGGCAAGTATTAAAAATAATCCACCAGTTATTATATTAAAAAGGGGGCCTCCAATGTTATATATGGTGTATTTCATGTTTCCATCTTTTGGGTCAGGAGGATCCATTAAGCATTGTCCACCAGTACCTGGAATTGAAAACTTTCTTACCATCATTTTCCCATTAGATTTCATAATCATTATGTTAAAAATTCTAAATGATGAAAATTTATAGCCACTTAAAAAGCCTCCAATAAGATGGCCTGCTTCATGGATAATCACATGTAGCAATAATGTAATAAAGACCATGCTTAGTACCATTATTAGCAGCAAAGCTGAGTGAGTCACAGAAATATCGTCTCTTTTGGAAAAGTACATTAAAACTGCTATAAATACAATATAAAACAATATAGGTAAAATCTTTTTTTTCATTATGAGGTCTCCAAACCGCTGAACATTATATCACTTAATTAGGTGGTGTTAATCTTACGCCAATGCTTGCAAGACCATTATTGATACCATTGCCCTTAATTAACGAACCTATCGGAAGATACGCCTTTAGGCCTAATCCAAGTGACATCCCATTGTCAAAAATGTAATCCCATGAAGCTTGAACGTTTGGGTATAAAAACTCAGCGCCTTGCCAAAACCATGCATTCATTTTATCTATGTCACTTTGAAGTGAGCTAGAAACATCATTTGCTAAGACAGCAAAACGAAAAAGGAAGGAGAGTCCACCACCTAGTCTAAAAATTGAGTTTTCTGTATATATATCGTATGTCACAGGGATATCAAGCATTATTGATGGAATATATGCACTTCTGTGTTCTATAGGAGCGGGAAGTACTTGATTGTCTTCCCAAATATAGTAATTTGCAAAAAATGTTGCATGAGGATTTATTGATATATTGGGCATTAATTGAATTTGACTTCCTGCACCAATCGAATATTGTATTGGAGATGGGGCACTTTTGGGGTGGTTGTTGTATATACCTACTGGCCCAAACGTTAGGAGTAATTCAGCTTTTACCTCTTGATTTGTTTGTGAAAAAAGTGAAAACGAAATGCAAGTTACTGTAATAATAAAAAGCATTCCTCTACTACATTTTTTTACTTTATTGTACACGGTGTACTCCTTTTTACTCGTTTTGATACAATACTTGTTCCATATCTACAGCTAAAAATCCGCTTGCTCCTGTTTCAAAAAAAGACGTTTCTTCCCATGAAACAATTAAAGTTGAACCAGATAATGCCATTGGTCCATACATATAACCAGCGCCTAAATCTGGAAGCTTAAATGCTTTTGTTTCTCCATAATTTAGTATGCTCTTTGATGGTAAGCCTCCGGCAAAACATATTGTTCCATCTTCAAATATTGCAATTGAACAGTGGTCAAGACCTTGTGCATAACCTTGAATAGGTTTTGCATTTGTTCTAATATGTTCATACTCATTTGTTGCAGGCGCATTTTCATAAAAATAGCTTAGGTAGTATGCGATACGTGTTGGTACAGGCGCTAAGAGGTTATGTATTTTCTGTGGAAGTTCAAGCGAGTTATTAGGCCTACTTAGTTCACGGTACGTGTCTATTGATTGCAATGTTGCTTGTAGTACTTGGCTTTGGTTTTCTAGTAGGCTATATTCTGGTGTAAAACTAAGAGAGTGAAAGTCGGTTTTTCCAGCTTGGTTAGACTTAAGTAAAATATTCCATGTTCCTTCAGAGTAATAAACTTCCCTGATATCAATTGTAGAAAAATCTATTGTATCACTTGGTTCTTCTTGTAGTAAGAGGTTGTCTGATAATGAGTTTATTGATAGTAATGGTAAGTATTCATAGGTTTTCGTATTAAATCCCACAAGAAACGGGTCGTCACCTTCTAGCCCTTGTTCTGAACTATCTTCAAAAATCGTATTAGTAAAAAAATTAATAACAGGTTCATCGTCAACAGCGTAAATGTCTGCTACTGAAGCTTTTGAAAAAAGTTCAATATTCTTAATCAGCTTTGTTTCGCTGGCGATACCTTCCTTTTGTATACCAAACGTTTGGGGCACTTGTAATAATCCAAGTTTGTTGACTGCAAAATATGCTTGTCCGTCAATGAATGCACTTGAAGTAATTCTAATTGCTTGTGTCCAAGGTGCAGGTTCTGCTTTTGGGGCATTCCTTGGAATATCTGTTTCCTTAAATCCATCTTTGGTGAAATAAAACCATCTATGAGTTGAAACCATTGAAGAACTAGTATTTTGCAAAAGTTTTGAGTATTCGCCTGATGAGCTTTGCGAGTTTTGATTTGAGCAAGATGTTAATGTAAGAACTGCTAGCAATATGGTGCAAGTGAGTTTATGTAAAATTGTTTTCATTACTTACAGTTTACCTTGCTTATCGCTTAATTGCAAGAGGAAAAATCGTCCTAGGTTAAAAATATGTGAATGTAATAGATAACTTGCGCTGATAA
>CAYJOZ010000233.1:0-2605 GCA_964371925.1 uncultured Treponemataceae bacterium
CTCCTGTTATTTCGTTTGCAAAAAACCATTGTTTATTTTCCATAGTTTACCCTTCACTCAACATTTTGTTTACTTTGTTTCGAACTTTAATAATATACAGTGCACTTTGCGGAAAGTTTGAAAACGTTAATTCTTCTTGTAAACCTTCTTCAATTATCTTCATAACAGCATCTTTTCCGACTTTGTCAGCTAAAAGTTGGAAGGCCCGCACATCATTCATTACATGTGATTGAATCATCAACCTCATAGAGTCTTCAGGTCTCTTATCTTTTCCAGGATACACCAAGAAGGGGTCTCCTCCTGGATAGGTTGAACCAGTACAAGTTTCACTATACGGATCAATTCTAAAAAAAGAATCTTGCCCATTGTAAAAATTGTATCCCCAGTGAAGAATGCCTTCGATGTCGTATTTAAAAAGTTGAAATCCATAAATTCTATTTCTAAACGAAGGAAGCGCAAAAAATCTATTGCTTACATCAACACATTGAGCAGTGCAATAATATGACCACAGGTTTTGTACGCCATTGTCTATAAAGTCATGAATTTTATCATTTGCGCTGATAGGCTTTTCTATCGCTCCTGTTTTATAAAACTCATAATCCGATAATGCATCAATAATTGGAAAATCTTTTAACAGCTCAGAAACAGAGTCCTTTGCTGCAGTATATGATTCTAATTGCGCCTTTATTGGTTCATCAGAAATGTGAAAATAAACATTGCCTTTTATTCCCCACTCTTCAATTTTTGCGATCAATTGAGGAAGATAAATATGTAAAAACTTTGTATATTCACCGCCAACGGCATGAGTATTCCAACCAAATAATTGTTTATACACTCCATCTACCGTTGCCATCACCTTTGGCGCATAAATAGCACCCCATTGAGAGAATAAATGAGATAATTCAAAATACTCCATTCCCGCATCATGGCAAACATCAATAAAATATTTTAATTTGCTAAAATCAAAGCTATACGTACCATTCGTAACTGAAATCTCTACTAGCTGTGTTGTTGTTCTTTCATACCCTTTTGCAGTATCAAGAGGAGGTGTAAATTGTGGAGTTAATATCATATTGCATCCGCGCTTTACAGCCGTTTCGATAAAAGTTTTGATTACAGTCCAATGTTCTTTTGAGTACATTTCCAAACCATAGTAGTCTGCTAAACAATCTACATGGAACCATTCAGTCCTAATCATTTTTTGCTTTGGGAGCGTTGCATCGTAAACAATGATATTTTGTACTACTTTTCCTAAATCTTTTCCCGTAACAAAATCTGAAAAATGCAATTCAATTGGAATTTCCCCACTTACAATAGAATCATCTATTTCAATATCTACCCAGAGGCTTCTCCACTGACCTGGCACCATCATTATTCGCCCATCATCTAAGTCTCGAAGAAGGTCGGGAAACAAACCTGGTTTTGTACGAAGATATTTATCATCTCGTTTTAAGTGCGTAGGATAATGACATGGTACTTCAATAATTTCTCGAACACGTACTTTATTTTTGTACGGGGATTCAACTCGTACTCGAGCAAGTGTACTTCGATTAAAATCAAATGCATAAGCAACTTGAAATGATACTGTTTCTCCGCGCAAAGCAGAAAGCTCACTGCAGCCAACTTCTTCAATTGGCTCTTCATCGCTAAAAACCTTAGCAAGCGAACTTAGCACTTTGTACGTATATATTATTTCTTTTTCCATTTTCTTATCCTTTTATACCACTTATAGCAATACCTTCAACAAATTGCTTTTGTAAAAATACATACAACACAAATGGGAACATAAAAGAAAGTGCCGAACCTGCCATTACAAGCCCATAGTTTGTAGTAAAGTGGCCTTTTAATAGTGAAAGAGCAACTGTTAATGTTTGCATATCTTTGCTATTTGCAACAACCAACGGCCACAAAAAATTATTCCACGATGATACGAAGGTAAAGACTGTTAAAGATATTAATACAGCTTTTATTAATGGCAAAACAAGCGAAAAGAAAACACGAACTTCACCTGCTCCATCAATCTTTGCTGCTTCTAATAATTCATCTGGAAAAGATTTCATAAATTGTTTTATTAAAAATACCCCAAAGGCATTTATTAATGGCACAATCAAGGCTGTGTAAGTGTTTACCAAGCCTAAAAGTCGCATAATAGTAAATGCCGGAATAAGTGTTACTTGCCCAGGAATTGCTAAAGTTGCAACAAAAATGCCAAACATTACATTTCGTCCACGAAAACGTTTTTTTTCAAAAGCGTATGCAGCCATTGCACTAAAAAGATTATTAAATAAACATGTGAAAAATGCAACAATGATACTATTTTTTAATGCATTAAAAAAATCTGTTTGTGTTAAAACGTTAGTATAATTAATAAAATCTAAGCTAATATCAGCAAAACCAAAACTTAATGATTCTGACTGTGTAAAGGACAATAATACCATATATACAAACGGGGCAAATGCAGCAAGCGCAGCACAAGTAAGAATCACCATAAGTATGTTTTTTACTATTTGATTCGATTGTTGAACTCTTGTCATAATTAACTCTCTTTAAAAAAATGCTTTTGTATATAGTTAAAAACTAAAATAAGCAAAAATAATAATATAGC
>CAYJOZ010000234.1:0-1364 GCA_964371925.1 uncultured Treponemataceae bacterium
CTGGAATGACCGTTGTGTTTGAAACTGCAACATCGTTTGAAGAAGCTGAAATACCAGCACTTGATACTGGGAGTGTTAGCATTAACAGTTTTTATCTTGCAAAAAATGGTGATGAGGTTCTCGGCGTAGTAGTTGAAGCCACAGGGCCAACATACGATGAAGCAACAATGCTTATTGGAATTGATTTAAGCAGAACAATTACCGGTATTGAATTCCTTGCTTTAAGCGATACTCCAGGATTTGGTCAAGCTGCAAACGAGAGCGCATTCAAAGACCAATTTACAAATCTTACAGTAGGAGACTTAGTTTCACCTGGAGTAGATTTTGATGGCATAAGTGGCTCAACAATAACAACTGACGGTGTTACAAATATTCTTAATGTGGCAATTCGCGTAGGAACAGAATATTTAGCCGAAAATCACGGTGGAGCATAGGAGCGCAAAATGGATAAATGGATGATATTTACAAGAGGCATAATTAGAGAAAACCCTCTTTTAGTGTTAATGATTGGACTTTGTTCCTCATTAGCAGTTACAACAAATGTTTTTAACGGAATAGGCATGAGCGTTGCGATGATGTTTGTTCTTTTAATGAGTGAAATTATCATCAGTATTTTCCGAAAGGTAATTCCTGATGCTATACGTATTCCGATTTTTATTATTATTATTGCAACCTTTGTTACAATTGTAGACTTAGTTATGCAAGCATTCCTTCCTGAGCTTTCAGAATCAATGGGTGTTTTTATTCCTCTCATAGTAGTTAACTGTATTATTATGGGGCGCGTAGAATCCTTTGCTTCCAAAGAATCAGTAGGTGTTTCTATTTTGGATGCATTAGGGATGGGATTAGGGTATGCTTGGGTTCTTATAGGAATTTCAATTGTTCGAGAGTTTTTTGGAGCAGGAACATTTTTTGGCATCCAAGTATTGCCTGAGAGCTACACAATGGGCTTTTTTAATGCTGCCCCCGGTGGATTCTTTGTATTTGCGCTTTTTATTGCAGTGACTGCAGCTTGTTTAAAGCATAGTGATACAAAAAAGAAGTCTAATCTTGCAAAAATTGCAGCTGCAAAAAAGGCAGATATAGCTAAGGCTGCCACAGAAGGAGCTAAATAATGGGTGATTTAATCAGTATTTTCTTAAAATCTATGTTAATCGACAATGTAGTTTTTATTCAATTTCTTGCCTTGTGCCCCTTTGTAGGAATGACAGCTGATACTGGAAAAGCTGTTGGTATGGGTGTCGCAACGTCATTCGTTATGATTCTTGCAACCGCAGTTACATTTCCATTGTACACATATGTGCTTAGTCCATTAGGATTAGAATTCTTAGACACTCTATTATTTATTCTTGTAATTGCTTCAT
>CAYJOZ010000234.1:1374-2571 GCA_964371925.1 uncultured Treponemataceae bacterium
CAGCTCAATGGGTGTATACTTAGCACTAATTACAACAAACTGTGCAATACTTGCCGTTACACTTAACGCTCTCTCTGTAAAAACAAACTATAATTATGGTGAAGCCCTTGTGTATGCACTTGGAGCTGCTGTAGGATTTATGATTGCAATGGTACTCATGGCTGGAATTAGAGAAAAAATAAAATCTGCAAATATTCCTGCTTTTATGAAAGGAACACCAATACTCTTTGTTGCAGCTGGTCTTGTGTCAATGGCATTCGGCGGGTTTGCAGGAATGATAAAATAAGGAAAGGGGTCTAAAAATTATGAATGAAAGCTTACAAATAATTATGTATACAGCGATAGTGTCCTTTTCACTTGCCTTACTCTTAGGATTTTTACTAGGATTCTTTCAAAAAGTTTTTTACGTACCGGAAGATGAAAAAGCACTTAAAATAAGAGAAGCCCTTCCCGGTGTAAACTGTGGAGCATGTGGGTATCCTGGATGCGACGGTTTTGCTAAGGCTGTATCAGTAGGAGATGCACTTCCAACGGGATGTCCTGTAGGCCGAGCACCCGTTGCCGAAAAAATAAAAGCCATTCTAAATGAATTTGAAGCTAGCGCACTAGAAAACTAACATACAAAAAACCTAAAAAGCCTTGCATGTGTACTTGCAGGGCTTTTTTTATGCACTCTATACATTTTGTTCATTTCATGATATCCTAAAACCATGAACAATAAACCATTATATATTTTAGATTCTTATGCCCTTATTTATAGGTCATACTTTGCATTTATAAACCGCCCTTAATGAATGATAAAGGCGAAAATGTTTCTGCAGTGTACGGGTACTTTAGAAATATATTGAACCTCTTGCAAAAACAAAAGGCTGAGTATTTTGTTGCAGCTTTTGATCCAAAAACACCAACATTTCGTCATAAAATGTATGACCAATACAAAGCCACACGCGATAAAACACCCGAAGATTTACATACACAAGTTCCAATTATCAATGAAATTTTATCTACACTAGGTATAAAAGCACTCGTTCATGACGACTTTGAAGCAGATGATGTAATTGCAACCCTTGCAGCCCACTGTACAAAGGAAGGAAAAGAGTGCCGCATTTTATCGGCCGACAAAGATTTAATGCAACTCATTAATGATACAACCTGTATGTTAAAAAGTGATAAAATGGGTGGCTGGGAAACTATCGA
>CAYJOZ010000235.1:0-2557 GCA_964371925.1 uncultured Treponemataceae bacterium
AAATCCTCATATTTATAAAGTTTCAATGACAGAAAAACTAAAAGATTTAAAATTGAGCATTATACAAGAAAATCTACGTACAAATTGACCTCCATGTCAATTTGTACTATCGAGTTTTGCGGAGTCGAAGAAAAATGATTAGCACAAAACTCGTTTATTTTTAACTTAAGCGACATCCGTGTCGCAATTCTTTACACTCACGGAAGATATTCCGGTTTTATATTTCTAAGCGATTCAAATAATCTTCTTTTAAGAGTATAGTCACCTTCGGTTAACTGTGCTAAGCGTTTTCGCATATCTTTTCTTCCAGAGTTATCTTGATAGTTACAGGTACACGTTCCGTTTATGTATCCTTGCTCATCTGAGTGCTGAATAATTGTTTTTTCATCTGCTAAACATAATGGGCGTATAATTGTTATAGGATATTTATCATATTTTAACCTTGGTGGCATAGTAGAAAGCTCACCCTTATTTAAAGCGTTCATTAAAAGTGTTTCTAGCACATCATCTAAATGATGCCCTAATGCCACCTTATTAAAACCATGTTCCATAGCATAATTGTTTAATTCTGTACGCCGCTGCGTTGAACACCACCAGCAGTTCATTTTTCGCCCAGGTTTTAAGCGCTCTAAAACATCAGCATTAATAATTACAGGCTCTACTTGCCAAGTTTTAAATAGGTCGATAAGCAAAGGGCTAATTGAAGAGCCTACCCCACTTTCAACATGCAGAGCCGCAAACTCAAAGTTTTCTTTTCTATGCGCCTTTCGCATTGCAAAATATTGAATTAACGAGGTAGAATCTTTTCCTCCCGAAGCTCCAACGAGAATCCTATCGCCATCTTCAATAAACTTGTAATCAGTAACCGCTTTGTCTATTATGCTAAAAAGTTTTGATTGAGACATGCATGATTGTATCAAAAAGGCTAGAAAAATACTACTAAATTTGTTACAGTAAGTGAGACAAATTAGTGGAAAATGTTTCAATTTTTATTACTGTTAGTGTAAAAAGCGTTAGGGGTCTGGGGCGAATCGCAACGCCCCAGCGGTTTTTTGCTACTTTTTTGCGTAAAAAAGTAGATCCCTAAAACGATAGTTTTAAACATTAAAGAATATTAAAAAAATAAAAACATCCATTATGATAAAAATAAAAGGGAGTATGGCAACCATGCCATAAAAAAGGAATAGATGGATTTAGAAACACTACAATTTCGCTCAAATATAATAAAAAAAATACGAAGCTTTTTTGACAACAGAAAGTATCTAGAACTAGACACCCCGGCTCTTTCAAAAACGCTTATTCCTGAAACATGTTTAGAGGTTTTTAAAACAGAGTATATTCCACCTGAAAACTCTGCAATACATAAAAAAAATGAACTCTACCTTGTACCATCACCTGAAATTTTTATAAAAAAAATAATCGCAGAACACAACGTAGATGTTTTTCAAGTTTCAAAGTGCTATAGAAACACCGAAAGCAAAGGCAGAATTCATAATAGCGAGTTTACGATGCTTGAGTACTATACAATGGAAGCAAACTACAAAAAATCAATGCTTATTACAGAAGAACTGTTCATACATCTACTCCCAGAAAAACCTCTCTGTAATCTAGGAGATAACTGGGCATCACTTCGCCCGCCCTTTATTCGACTCACTATGGATGACGCCTTTGAAAAGCACGCAGGATTTAAACTCTCTGATTGCAAAACCTCAGAACAACTTGCAAAACATGCTAACAAACTTGGTCTTGAAGACCCAAGCAATAACAACTTTATCGATTGGGAAATGGATGACCTATATGAGCTTATCTTAGTGCATGCTATTGAGCCAAACCTCATAGACAAAAAGCCAATATTTTTAACCGATTATCCTTCTTTTGTACCATGTTTAGCAAAAGATAAAGAGCCCATGTGGAAAGAACGCTGGGAGCTATACGTGAACGGTATTGAGCTTGCAAATTGCTATTCAGAAGAAACCGATGCTCAAAAGGTTAAAGAGTATTTTGAAAAAGAAGGCGAACTAAAAACCAAGCATGCAAGAGTTTCACATGCATTAGATACAGACTACTGGAAAATATTTGAAAACTTCCCTGAATGCTCGGGGGTTGCAATGGGTGTAGATAGGCTTATTGCAATACTGGGTGGTTTTTCAAGTATAGAAACGGTACTACCATTTAGAGAATAAAAAGTTACAATTCATCCCCTGTGCTGATTAATATCAAAATCGCAAAAGCAATAGGTCATCTCAGAGCTAGTTGCCTCTGCTTGCGCTCACTCTTCTAGCCTTCGTGTCTCTATTCTTTTGCTTCATTAAATAAAAACAGGGTCTGACTTGATTTGTGAAAGGATTTGTAGTTTGAAATGGTAACTATTCACAGCGTTTTTGTAGATTCTAAGATACGCTGTCAATAGCAATAATAAAAAAAAGCATTGATGTATGTACATCAATGCTTTCATAATTAAAAAACTCACCTGTGGCTTATTCAGCTGCAGTTGGTTTAATGTTAAATCGTTTGTTGAATCTTTCGATACGACCAGCTGTATCAACCAATTTTTGCT
>CAYJOZ010000236.1:0-2508 GCA_964371925.1 uncultured Treponemataceae bacterium
TATAGCCTGAACCACTTTTTTGTAAGTATTGTAGAAAAGGACTTCCTTGAATCATATCGCCTCCGTCTATAAGAAGCGTATTTTCTTTTCGAGAAGCAATATCATTTGCTATGGCAAAAAGTCCCATGTTGCTAGGTTCTGCTTGCTTGTAATTTGTAGGAAAAAAATATCCGTGTATATCGGTTGTAAAATATAGTTTTACATTTCTTGTCACAATAATTAGCCTCGAGTTAATTTTACACGGATTTTCCCAGAAAAATATTCTATTACAAACACAAGAATAATTAATCCTAAAAGATACGAGCCTACATCGTTCCACCTAAACTCATTCATAGCAAAAATTAATGGGGCTCCAATACCGCCTGCACCTACAAGACCTAATGTAGTGGCATCTCTTAAGTTCATGTCAAAACGGTATACAACAGTAGAAATAAAATCAGGCATTAATTGAGGAATTACCCCGTGCCGCACTTTATGAAAACCGTTACAGCCCATTGCACTCATAGATTCAAGGATTCCAAAATTTAAGTCTTCTATTGTTTCTACGTAAAGTTTTGTAAGCATACCAACAGAGGTTAAACTCATGGTTAAAAGCCCTGCAAAAGGCCCTGGCCCTGAAACACGAATAAACATTAGTCCATATACAAAGGCTGGGATTGTTCTAATAACCATAGTTAAAAATCTACCAATCCATGAAACACCTTTTGGAACCATATTTGATGCACTTAGAAAGGCTGTAGGGAGGGCAAGTACTGCCCCAATCAGTGTTCCTAAAAAGGCGATACAAATTGTTTCCAATAAAAGATATGGTATGCCGGTACTTGTAAGGTTAAATAAATCCCATGAGGGATTAAAAAGTCCGTTTAGTATATTTTTTGCAACATCCATTCCGCCACTTGTCATTTTGGGGTCGGTTATGCTATTGCTAGAAAAAACAAGTATTGTAACTACTACAAAAAGGACAATGAGCTTAGTAATCCAATTTTTAGGTGCGTTTTCATACGCTTTTTGTATTCTTTCGTTATACATGCACAAATCCTTTTATGATAGCTTTTTTCTGCAATAGCGGCTTATAACTTCAATTATGCCTACAGTAATAAGTAGTGTTAGTAAAATCATGCCAACTTTGTCGTATTGCTTCCAGCCGAGTTTTTCGTTGAGTAATAAACCAAGTCCACCGGCACCTACATATCCTAAAATTGCAGAATATCGAACGCTTCCCTCAAAACAGTATAAACAGTTTGCTATATATGTTGGAAGAACTTGTGGGGCAATGGCTGCCCAAAATGCGCGAATCTTTGTTGAGCCCATTGCTTCCATCGCTTCGTATGCTCCCATGTCTACGGTTTCAATTTGTTGATACAAAAGTTTTCCAATAAAAGAAAAGGTAAAAATGGCAATGGCAACGGTTCCCGCAAAGGATCCCAGCCCAAAAACAAACACGGCAATAAGTGCTGTAACTAATGTTGGAAGTGTTCTTGTAATACCAAGTATAAAGCGCACTATCCCAACAATTACCTTGTTATGTACGATATTTGAGGAAGCTAAAAATGCTACAGGAACAGCTATAATAGAGCCAATTACAGAGCCTACAATAGACATCGCTAGCGTTTCAATAAGAGGAAACCATATTTCGTTTATATAGCTCCAATCAGGTGGAACCATACGTACTAATATATCAAAAAAATAGCTTATTCTCCTTACAAGTTGAGGTCCGTCAAAATTGGTCATATACCCTGCAAATATAATTGCAATAAGCATTGAAATAACAATCAATGGTATATTACTTTTGGGCTCTTCAACTACTTTTCCGTTTTCCAGTGTAAATGTTTGTCTTCTAAAAATATTACGACTGAGGTTGTGCACTTTCATCTTTTTGCACCCCCTCTTTTAAATATATGTCATCAAGTATTGACTGATCGACCTTATTGGCAGGTCCATCATATACGATTTTTCCTTTTTTGATACCAATAACTCTATCTGCATATTCCAATGCAAGTTCAACGTGGTGAATATTAATAAGAATTGAAATATTCATGTTTTTATTGATTCTTTTAAAGTCATCCATAACTTGTTTTGCGGTTACGGGATCCAGTGCTGCTACTGGCTCGTCTGCAAGGATGATTTTTGGCTGTTGTGCAAGAGTTCTTGCGAGGGCAACACGTTGTTGCTGGCCGCCTGAAAGATGGTCAACCCTTGAGTATGCTTTTTCTAAAATACCCACTTTATCAAGGGCTTCAAGTGCAAGCAGTTTATCTTCTTTAGGGTAGACTCCTAAAAGTACTTTCCAAAAAGGGAGATTGGGTACACGAGCCTGTAATACATTTTTGATAACGGTAGCTCTAGGTACAAGGTTAAATGATTGAAAAATCATGCCAACGTTTCTTCTATACGAACGTAGTTCTTTTCCTTGGAGGCTTCTTACATTAATGCCTTCAACTTCTACTACTCCATCGGTAACTTCAATCATTCTGTTTACAGTTCTTATGAGAGTAGATTTTCCTGCTC
>CAYJOZ010000237.1:0-230 GCA_964371925.1 uncultured Treponemataceae bacterium
TAATACTAAATGATACATCACTTGCCTTATCATTTGTTAAGCCTTCAACTCGCAGAATTTCTTCACCTATTTTGCGATCCTTGGGTTTAAATACATTCCCAATATCACGCCCAACCATAACAGAAACTATTTTATCTACATCAAATTCTGATACAGGCGCATTGGCCACTTGCTCACCATCTTTAAAAACTACAATTCTATCACCCACAACAAACATTTCTTTTAGCTTG
>CAYJOZ010000237.1:240-1712 GCA_964371925.1 uncultured Treponemataceae bacterium
AACATAATTACAATTTTTTTCATTTTCTCTAATTCCTTCTTTTTTTAGATTATTAATAAGATCTAATAAAACTTCAACCTCAGAATCTGTTATAGATGATGAAGGTTCGTCCAAAATCATTAGTTTCGCATTTCTAGAATAAGCCTTTGCTATTTCTACCATTTGAGATTGTGAACTAGTTAATGTACTTACCTTATCTTTTGGACGAATAGTAAGTCCAAGCTTCTTGATTATTGCATCGGTATCTGCATATAATTTTTTATAGTCAACAAACCCATTTTTCATAGGAAAGCGTCTAAAAAATATGTTTTCTGCAACAGTTAAATTTTCCAAAAGCTTGTGCTCTTGATGCACAACAGAAATACCCATGTCAAGGGCATCAGCAGGTGTTTTTATATGCTGCTTTTGTCCTTCAAAGAAAATTTCACCTTCCTCTGGAATATAAATACCAGAGAGTACTTTTATTAATGTCGATTTACCGGCACCATTTTCACCAGCCAAACAAACAACTTCTCCTTTTTTTACAGAAAAATGAATGTTCTGAAGTGCTTTTACGCCGGGAAACGATTTATAAATACTTTTAACTTCTAAAAGTGTATCCAACTTCTCCCCCTTATAATACTATAGCCGAATTATTTTCGCCCAATTGCTGTCTTTGCTTTTTTTACAATTTCATCAGCATTCAAGCCAAATGTTTTTTTAAGATATTCAAGGTCGCCAACTTCACCAAACTTTTCATAAACACCTATATACTCGACCGGAACAGGTTCTGTTTGTGAAAGACATTCACATACAGCCCCATAAACACCACCTTTTACAAAGGAGTTTTCACAAGTAACAACACAGCCTGTCTTCTTAGCATATTCTGTTAACAACTCTGTGTCAAGAGGCTTAATGGTAACAAGATCAATTACGCTTGCATTAATACCTTCTTTTTTTAATATCTCACATGCTTTTAATGCTTCTGCAACCATCATACCAACGGCAACTATAGTGACATCATTTCCTTCTGCTAGAACCTGTCCTTTTCCAAACTCAAATTTTGAACTTGATTCATAAATTGCTACTTGATTTTTTCTGCTCATTCTAATATATACAACACCATCTATATCCTTTGTGGCCCGTAATGCCCACTCGAGCTGTGTAGCGTCACATGGCTCAATTATAGTAGTATTAGGTATCGTTCTATACAATGCAACATCTTCAAACGGCATATGAGTTCCGCCATTATATAAAGCTTGAACTCCTGGATCACTGCCTAAAATTCTGATTGAATTTTTTGCATAGGCTCCTGACATGAAAACTTGGTCATAACATCTGCGACCTGCAAATGCTCCAAAAGTATGGCAGTAAGGCTTCATCCCCTCAGCACTCATACCACACGCAACACCTATCATATTAGCTTCTTGAATGCCACAATTAATTGCGCGTTCAGGAAACTTTTGTGTAAGTCCGCCTGTTCCAACAGAAGC
>CAYJOZ010000237.1:1722-2507 GCA_964371925.1 uncultured Treponemataceae bacterium
AATATTTTCTATAGTAGCAGCAATACAGTCTTTAAATGCTACAGTTTCCATTTCTCCGTTATATACTATTTTATTCATACTACCCTCTCAATGCCTCAATTGCTCCTTGAGCATCTTCTTTACTTACTACCATATGATGATTTGCCATTGCATCTTCTACAAATTTTGCACCTTTTCCTTTTACTGTATTACAAATAATGGCAACAGGTTTTTCATTATTAAATGTCTTTACTTTATCAATAGCACTTGCAATTTCAGCATGATTGTGGCCATCAATCTCTAGCACATTCCAACCAAAACTCTCAACTCTTTCTTGCAAGTTACCTAGAGTACAAATATCGTCAATATATCCATCTAGTTGCTTTTTATTATAATCTATAAATAAAACTAAATTATCCAACTTCTTTTGTGCGGCAAACATGATACCTTCCCAGATTTGTCCTTCTTGACTTTCACCATCGCCCACAATACAGTAAACTTTATTACCTTTTTGTTTTAATGCATATGCGATACCACAGGCGGTTGAAATACCTTGTCCCAAAGAACCGGTTGTCATATCAATACCAATAGTTTTAGTTCTATCACAATGGCTTGGCAAATTTGTGCCACCTTGATTGAGTGTCTTTAATACCTCTTTATCAAAAAATCCAACTGTTGCTAATGTGGCATACAATGCAGGTCCTGCGTGGCCTTTAGAAACAACTAATCGATCCCGATCATCCCATTTTGGATTTTCAGGATCAAACTTCATTGCTCCTGCATAAAGAACAGCAAAAACATCTGTT
>CAYJOZ010000238.1:0-366 GCA_964371925.1 uncultured Treponemataceae bacterium
TTCAATTATTGTATACGATATAGAAGATTTTAAGCATGTAAACGAAGTGTTTGGGTACTCAGTCGGGGACAGAATATTAAAAGGGATGAAAACATTCGGAGAATACCTTGCAGAACCAACGCTTATGGTTGCAAGAATCCATGATGACAAATTTGCAATGTTTTCAGGAAACCATTTATTAGATGACTTAAATGAATTTGCTAGGAATCGTATTGCGCATTTTGCACAAGAAGTTCCGGAAGCCTATGATTATTATGGTATTTTTAAATGCGGTCGCTATCACATTCCGAATGGTGAAATGGATGTCGAAAGAATTCTTAGAAAAGTGACACTTGCTCATAAAGAAGCAAAAGATACCGCTGGGCT
>CAYJOZ010000238.1:376-1221 GCA_964371925.1 uncultured Treponemataceae bacterium
TTATGGAGCACTTGAAAATAAAGAGTTTAAAGTATTTTTGCAACCAAAATACAGTTTAAGCGAAAATAAACTTATTGGCGCTGAAGCCCTTGTGCGTTGGATTCAAAGTGATGGCACAATTATATACCCTAATGCCTTTATTCCTTTGTTTGAAAAAAATGGATTTATAATAAACCTCGATAAATATATTCTTGAACAAACATGTTCAAAAATAAAAGAGTGGCTTAAAAAAGGATTGACTCCAATACCAATTTCCGTTAATGTTTCTCGTCTCAATTTGACCAATAGTAATTTTATTAGAAATCTTTCTGAAACAGTAGATTCATATGAAATTCCACATCACTATATTGAAATTGAACTTACAGAGTCAACAGCGATAGAAACAGAAAATAGTATTGAAAAACTATTTTCTGACCTTCATCAAAGTGGATTCAAAATCACTATTGACGATTTCGGCGCTGGCTATTCTTCTCTAGGAATGTTAAAAAATCTTCATGCAGATACTCTAAAACTAGATAAAAGTTTTTTTGAATCTAGCAAGCTTTACAGACGCGATGATATGCTCATAGATAGTATTGTAAAAATGGCTCATAACTTAGGAATGTATGTTGTAGCCGAAGGAATAGAAACAGAAGAACAAATATCTATGTTAAAAACTATGAACTGCGATGCTGTACAAGGGTACTTTTATGCAAAGCCTATGTCTATTACTGATTTTGAGAGACAGTATCATAGTGATATGAAAAATCATGTTAGTATCCATTCTCCTGTACCTATGATACAGAATATAAATGATGCTAAATTCGCTAATTCATTTGTCCCCTGTGGAATAGCAATTCTGAAAA
>CAYJOZ010000238.1:1231-2502 GCA_964371925.1 uncultured Treponemataceae bacterium
ACTTAACAATTGTTGAAGCAAATGATGGATTTTTTGATATTGTTGGGTATACTAGAGAAGAACTTCAAATTATGTATAACAATCATGGGGTAAATCTTATTCATCCGCTGGACAGGGATGCAACAGTTAATTATTTTATTTCAAATAGTAACTCTTTCCCTACAGATCATTATGACTATACATGCAGAGTTTTTAATGCAATGAGCGGGTATAAAACAATTCACTTATGCGGTAGGGTTTCAATAAATGAGCACGGCAAGGAGCTTTTGTATCTTTCACTTATGGATATTACGCCGTTGCATCAGCTTACAAATGAATTACAAAAAGAACGAGATTTTAGTTCTGCACTTTCAGCACTTTCTGATACAGCTTTTTTTGACTATGATATTGGAAAACGCTCAATGAGATTTTCAAAAAAATTTGCAGAATTATTAGGTGTTCCTGAGGTTATAGAAAATTATCCCGATTCTGATGTTAAAAGAAATCATTTTGATGATACAGCAGTTTTTTTTATGCAATCAGATATACAAAACTCTTTATCTAAGAATTATGCACGAGAACTCAAAGTAACATTAGCAAATGGTGACATCGCGTGGTATTTTTGTAGTTATACTATTATCTGCGATATAAAAGAAAAAAAAGAGCGTCTTATTGGTAAAATGATAGATGTAACAGGTCGCCATGCGCATCTATCGCAAGACGATATATCTCAGACAAAAGATATGCTAACAGACTTATATAATAAAACTACTACCGAAAGACTTATTCAAGATCATTTAAACTTTGCACCAAGGACTGAGCTAGGAGCATTTTTTATAATTGAATTACAAAATTTTAAGGATATAAATGAACAATTAGGTAATGTGTATAGCGATGTCTGTATTAAAGAGGTAGCCGAGCTCTTAAGTTGTACATTTAGGACAATCGATATTATTGGTAGAGCAGGTGGAAATAAGTTTTTTGTATTTATAAAGAACTATAAAGAAAAAGCTGTGCTTGAACGAAAAATACAGGAGCTTTTAATCGGTCTTGAAAAAACATATGTGAAACAAGATCTTCGCATGGACTTATCTACAAGCGTAGGGGTGTCTTTATACCCAGAAGATGGGCATGATTTTGCAACACTTCATGGTAAAGCAGATAAAGCTTTATCAGAGGCTCAAGGTGGCTATGCATTGTACTCAGGTACAAAATAATCGCAAAAGTACGCGAGCTCATTATTAAAAAATCAGACAGAATTGCAAACGAAAAAGCTGCAGAAAAAAAAGCTG
>CAYJOZ010000239.1:0-2483 GCA_964371925.1 uncultured Treponemataceae bacterium
TGGAAGATAATCTTTCAAAAAGCCTAGATTCACTTCTCGCAAAATCTACCACAATCGGATATGTTACCGGGCATGGAGAAATGAGCATAAACGATACCCAAAGCGGAGCAGGCATTTTAGCAAACCTAGTCTCTGATCGATATTCTTTTGAAGAACTAAATTTATCAGAAGTAGACATTCCAGCAAATATAAATACACTTGTAATAAATGGGCCAAAAACAACCTTTTCTGATAGTGAACTTTACAAAATAGACCAATTTATTCTTCGAGGCGGGAACCTTTCGCTATATCTTGATCCATTCAATGTAGTCCAAGATGAAATGGCTGCAATGTACGGACAACAAATAGCGCCTCAATTTGTGCCAATCGATACAGGTCTTCAAAAGCTTCTCCGCTCGTATGGAGTTGAAGTTGAAACTGCATATACCATGGATACAATGAGCTTTTCAGAACGAGACCCGCAATTTGGTGAATTGCACTATTACTACATCCCCCTTGTGCACCAACAAACTATGGACAGAGAGCATCCAATTTCGCAAAACCTATCGTATGTGTTTTTTCCTCAAACGGCTCCAATCAACATAAGTATTGAAGATGATGCTGAAAAAACCGTAACAATACTTGCAAACACAAGTGATGAGGCTTGGACACAAAGCGAAAATATACAGCTTAATCCAATCTATATGTCACCTCCAAGTGACCCAACAGAGCAAGAAAGAAAAAATCTTGCCGTTCTAGTGGAAGGAAAATTTGAGAGTGCATTTGCTCAAAGACCAGAAACACAAGATGCAGCTTCTATGCTCTCAGCAAGTACCCACTTATCTAAAAGCGTTCAAAAAGCAGCGATAACCATAGTAGGAACGTCTCAAATCACAAGCCCAATGGTTATAGATCAAGAAGGAACAAGTCCGAACGCAATGTTTGCTCAAAATATTCTTGATTATCTCAACGGAAATGAAGAGCTTGCAAAAATGCGTACACGGGGCATGTCTCTTAATGTGCTCAATGTTAACAATCCTGTACTTGCGCAGCTTTCTCAGATTTTTAATCAATACATACTTCCTCTCCTAGTATTGGTTGTAGGTCTTGTAATATGGCATCTTCGAGCAAAACGAAGAAAAAAAATCTTTGAATACTACAATGATGCACAGCATAGTAAAAAAATGGAGAATATAGAATGACAAAAAGAAAAATAGTATTGTTAAGTTTGATTGCAATTTTTGCAGCATTATACATAATACAATTAACACAAATAGGTAAAAATGATGTCACAAATATCACAGTAGACGAAGATATTACTGCTATTCGCATAAGCAAAGCTGGAACTGAAGGCCTAACCTATTTTAAGCAAGTAATTCCCGAAACCGAAGAAGCAGAATCTCAAGTTATTTGGACAGTTGATGGTGCATTTCAAGTTGAAACATTTCCACTTACACGTATGGCAGACCAACTTTCTGATATTAGAGTATTAGGAAAAGTTTCAACAATTGCTAATAAAGAACAATATGACCTACAAGATGAAAATGCACGAATTATTGAAGCTCTTAATGGTCAAAATGTGCTTCGAACAATAGCCATGGGGAAAGCATCGACAACGACGAGCCAAACGTATGCAATAATTGATAATAGCAAAGATATTGTGCTCGTTTCCGGTGACTTGCATGATATTTTTGGAAAATCGCTCGATGAATTACTGCTAAAAGAAGAACTTTATACAGGAACTGCTGATGAGTTTTCAGGTTTACTGGACTCATTCTAAGTCTTAATATAAAAAAAGGTTGAGCAAACATTGTGCTCAACCTTTTTTTTCGAAAATTGTTACTGAGCTTATTTTCCCATTAAATAATCTGCCACTGCTTGGTAAGCAGGTAAAGATGTAGGATCCATTGCAGAGTTAAATGAAGTTGGATGTGATGCAAAGCGCACAAGTACCATATCTGCAGCTGGGTCTATATATATAGTTTGTCCATAAACGCCACGAGCTGCAAATGCGCCATTTTCATTTTCGGTAATCCACCACATATCACGGTAGCTCCAACCAGGAAGCAGTGAATAACCAGCCTTTGCAAATTTTTCAGGGTCTCCCCCAGCTTTGATATCTTCTACAGCTGCTACTGGAATAATTTGTTGTCCGTTATAGTATCCATCGTTTAGAATAATTTGGCCAAAGCGAGCAAGGTCACGTAAACCAGCGCTTAAACCACCGCCAGCAAACGGAGTTCCAATTGAGTCAACAGAATAATACGCATCTGTTTCAGCTCCCATTGGTTTCCAAATTAAATCAGACACAAGTTCGTTCACTTGTTTTCCAGTAACACGGTCAATAATCCAACCGAGAACATCGGTGTTTGCAGTTTTATATGAGAATGCTTCGCCGTGTTCTCCTTCTTTTTGAACCGTTACTAAAAACTCATAGTAGTTAGTTGGGCCAGTGTAACCTTCAGGTTTTGGAAGAGGGTTTCCGGCTGCAGCGTGCTGCCAAA
>CAYJOZ010000240.1:0-2445 GCA_964371925.1 uncultured Treponemataceae bacterium
ATGAGAAAAAAAGAATCTTTCCCGACCCAAAAAATCTTGGATACGTTTCTGAATTGATAGAAAAACTTGGAGGAGTAGATATAGCCTTTGGAGGTATTGGTATAAATGGACACCTAGCCTTTAATGAACCTCAGCCTGATCTAAGCATTGATGATTTTGGACGATTGCAAACACGAGTTTTAGATATTGCACAAGAAACAAGAACAACAAATTGTATTGGAGATATGTCGGGGGCCTTAGAATCTTTTCCAAAAAAATGCGTAACTGTGGGTATGAAAGAAATCCTTGGGGCACGAAAAATTCGTCTTGGTGTGTTTAGAGACTGGCATAGAGCCGTAATACGTCGTGTAGCATACGGATCAGTAAGTAGTTCTTTCCCTGCGAGTTTACTACAACAACATCCAGATGTTTTAATTTTTGTAAACTCAAATGCTGCTAAAGAGGCTTTGTGATTTGAGTTTATTATTAAAAAATGCATATTATTATTCAGGTGGACAGTTTCAAGTTGCTGATATTCTTTGTAAAGATGGTGTTATTAAGGAAATTGGGGAGCATATATGTGCGTCTGATGCTTTGGTACTTGATGCTAAAGATATGTACGTATGTCCGGGTTTTATAGATATACACTTGCATGGAGCGGCAAATATAGATGTTAATGCAAGTAACGAAAATGATTTAAAAGAACTCTCAGTATTTTTAGCTTCTCAAGGAGTTACCTCTTGGCTTGCTTCAATCATAACTGATACAAAAGAAAAAACACTAGAATGTATAGAAGCTATTCGCAATTGTACAAAAAGTTCTATAAAAGGAGCCCAGCTTCTAGGCTCTCATTTAGAAGGACCTTTTTTAGCACATGATTATAAGGGTACGATGCCTGCGAGCCTCTTAAAGGATGGGGATGTAGAGCTTTTAAAAGAGTATATACAAGCTTCGAGTAATACGTTAAAATATATCACAGTTGCACCTGAACTTACTGGCATAGTATCTATAATTAGAGATTTTAAAGATTGTGTTATTTTTGCGCTGGGACACAGCGGTGCAAGTTATGAAACCTCTATGAAAGCTTTTGAAAGTGGTGCACGCTGCGTAACACATACATTTAATGCGATGAAATTGTTTCACCAACATGAACCATCCCTAATGGGTGCCGCCTTAGAAAATGATTGTTGGTGTGAGGTGATTTGTGATGGAAGACATCTTCATCCGGGAGCAGTAAAAATGCTCGTAAAATGTAAAGGTTGGGAAAAACTCATAGCAGTTTCAGATAGTACCATGGCAACAGGACTGCCAGATGGAAGGTATACGTTAGGTATAAATGATATTGAAGTTGTTGATGGAGATGCAAAGCTTGTTGAAACAGGTGTTAGAGCAGGTAGTACGTTAACAACAATGCAGGCATTAAAAAATATAATGAAGTATACTAATGCTTCGTTGTGCGAAATTTTGCCAGTTTTTACTGAAAATCCTGCAAAGGCTCTTTTTCTTAGAAACAAAGGGCGTATAGAACTTGGCTACGATGCTGATTTTACGATACTAAATAACGATTTTGGCTTGCAGTATACAATAGTTTGTGGCTGCAATGTTTATAGTAAAGAATAGGAGATGAATATGGCGTTGGTTCCACTTAGACCACTTATGGATGCTGCAGAAAAAAATGGATATGCTCATGGAGCTTTTAATGTTAATGCTGTTGCACAAGCAAAAGCAGTAATTGAGGTGCATGAGATGTTTCGTTCTCCTGCAATTCTTCAAGGTGCAGATTTGGCAAATGGCTTTATGGGAGGTAGAGAAGATTTTATGAATGCCACCCTCGAAGATAAAAAAAAGGGTGCAAAAAATATAGGCGAAGCTGTTAAGAAATTTGCTGTCGAAAGTGATATTCCTGTCGTGTTGCATCTTGACCATGGCAAGGATATGGAGTCTGTTAAGGCTGCAATAGATGGTGGTTATACATCGGTTATGATAGATGGATCATCTTTACCCTTTGCGCAAAATATTGAGCTAACTCGAGAAGTTGTTAAGTATGCTCATGAGCGAGGTGTTAGTGTTGAAGGAGAACTAGGTGTCCTAGCTGGTGTTGAGGATGATGTTCAGCATGAAAACTCAACATACACAAACCCTGTAAATGCCCTTACATTTTTTAAGGAAACAAAATGTGACAGCCTTGCAATAAGTTATGGTACGATGCATGGTGCAAACAAAGGAAAAGATGTAAAATTAAGAAGAGAGATTGCCATAGCAATAAAAGAGTGCATGTTACATGAAGGTATAGAAGGAACATTGGTGAGTCACGGTTCTTCTACTGTTCCACAATACATTGTTAATGAAATTAATGCTCTTGGTGGTAATATCACTGGTGCGTATGGAATTGCTTTATCAGAATTGAAATCCATAATTCCTTGCGGAATACGCAAAATAAATATTGACACAGATATTCGCCTTGCT
>CAYJOZ010000241.1:0-744 GCA_964371925.1 uncultured Treponemataceae bacterium
AGTCAATGCATTATGGCAATAAAAAAGAACTTTAAGAAAGATATTTTTAATAAGGAAACGACAGTATGGATGATTTTCAAAAGGCAAAAGCTTTAATAGAGGCTTGTAAGGCTGAAGTTGCAAAACGAGTTGTAGGGCAGGATCATGTAGTAGATGGAATAATAACAGCCCTTATTGTAGGAGGGCATGTTCTTCTTGAAGGGGTGCCAGGACTTGCAAAAACACTTATTGTTAAAACATTTTCGGATATTTCTGGGTTTGATTTTAAACGAATACAGTTTACTCCAGATTTATTACCTGCGGATGTATCGGGCACAATGATTTATGAGCAGGCGAATGCACGTTTTTCTGTTCGTAAAGGGCCCGTGTTTACCAATCTTTTACTTGCAGATGAAATAAACAGGGCTCCCGCGAAAGTTCAGTCTGCTTTGTTAGAAGCCATGGCAGAAAAGCAAGTCACTATCGGAGAGAATACCTATCCCTTACCAGATCCTTTTTTTGTGCTTGCAACGCAAAACCCCATTGAACAAGAAGGTACATACAACTTACCTGAAGCAGAGTTAGATAGATTTTTATTAAAAATACTTTTAACATATCCGACTGTAGAAGAAGAACAACTTGTTGTAAAAACGGGAGGTAATCCTGAAACTATTAATGTTAATAGGATATTAAACGACAACGCACTAAAAGCTTGTAATTACCTCTTGGAAAAAATTACCTGTAGCGATGACTTAATACGGTATA
>CAYJOZ010000241.1:754-2160 GCA_964371925.1 uncultured Treponemataceae bacterium
ATATCTTAAACTATATTTCCTTTGGTGCTTCTCCGCGTGCAAGTATTGCACTGTATAAATGTGCAAAAGTTCAAGCTCTTTTTGCAGGGAGGTCTTTTGTACTTCCCGAAGATGTAAAGGCTGCCGCTCCTTCTGTTTTGCGTCATAGATTAGTACTATCATACGAGGCAGCTGCAGACGGAATTACTGTAGATGATATAATTGAAAAAATTCTTTCTCTAATGCCTATCCCATAAGCGAGACACGTATGGCAAAAAAAACTGGCTTAATAAAAAATACCTATTCTCTTTCACATCGAGCTTCAAATTTGAGACTGATGTCTCAATCTATTGCAACTTGTTTATATGCAGGAAATTTTCGCTCTATGTATAAGGGTAGGGGAGTAGATTATGCCGGAGGACGAGAGTACTTGTATGGGGATGATGTTAGGGCAATAGATTGGAATGTTACTGCACGTATGGGTAAGCCATATATAAAACTTTTTGAAGAAGATAAAGAGCTCATAGTTTTTTTAGTAGTTGATCGCTCCCTTTCTATGGAGAGCGGCATGGGACAAAAATCGCGTATAGAAATTGCAAGCGAGGCTTCTGTTCTTATGCTTTTTGCGGCCATGCAAAATTCAAGCCCCATTGGAGGTGTACTCTTTAACGGTGAAATTGAATTTTCAAGCGTTCCAAAAGCAAATAAAGATCACGCTATGTTATTATTTACAAAATTGGACACTCGCCCTGAAAGAAAAAAAGAAGGGACTGCCTTAGCACAATCTCTGCAATACGCATCTAGGTTATTAAAAAGCCGCTCATTGGTAGTAGTTTTATCAGATTTTCGATGTGGAGATTATGAAAAAGAAATAGGAACTCTTGGTGCAAAGCATGATGTTATTGCAGTACGAATTACAGATGAAATAGATAAGAACGTACCCAAAATGGGGAGCGTGGAATTTTTTGATTCTGAAACAAATCAAAAAAAGGTTCTTTCTACTTCAAGTCCTAGTTTTGAAAAAGAATGGAAGGCGTATAATGATCGCCATCATGAACGTTGGCAAACCATGTGTGCAAAAAGGGGAATAGACACACTCAGTATATCAACAAATGCAGATCCTGCTCAAGAATTAGCACAGTTTTTTTCATCAAGGAGATATACGTGATAAAAATATATCGTATGAAGATGAAAAGCATTATGCTCTTTTTTTTATTAAATGTTCTCTTTCTTTATGGGCAAACAATACGTGTTACTCCGAAGGAAGTCTATGTAGGAGATGAGGCAGAAATCCGCTTTAGTTTTGATTGGGATGGAGAAATCTTAGCAGAGAATGCAGAGGACTTTAGTAGTTTGATAACATCAACAACAATTGATGAGAGTCTTGAAAATAATTATACCATAAAGTCAATGCAAATATTTCGCTC
>CAYJOZ010000241.1:2170-2432 GCA_964371925.1 uncultured Treponemataceae bacterium
GTACGAGCTTTCAATTGTTTTCATACCTTGGAAAGCAGGGCTTTTAAACCTTGATCCCTTTGATTTAGCTACGTTATTCGAGCTAAATGTAAACACTTTACTGATAGATATCCCAGAAATAGAAATCCAGTCCATACTCACACAAGTACAAGAAAAAGAAATAAGGGCTCCTGTAGGACCAATAATTATACCAGGGACAACATATGTTTTGGTAGTAATAACTATACTTGCCTTTGTGCTGCTTTTAGGGGTGATCCTTGTT
>CAYJOZ010000242.1:0-2418 GCA_964371925.1 uncultured Treponemataceae bacterium
AATACATCTTCTGGTAAACAAGATGGGCCTGCTGAAAAATTGTGCACTCTCATATTATCCTCACTTTTTTATTAATAGCAACTGTTGAAAATTTCAATTTTCAGCAGTTACCATAGATTTATTGCGATGTTTAAAATGTACATCATTATAAGTATCATTTTAAACTCGTTGGAAGTGGTGAAAAAGTAACAGCTTTTTTACCACTTTCTAGTACGCTAGGTTTTGCAGGGCTGCAATAACCGATACGTTTTCTACTTTTGTTGATTCCCCTACTGGGAGTATTGCATTTGTGTAATTTACTATGCCTTCAATACCGCACCGAGACAGTCTTGTAGCAATTGCACAGGCATCCTCGTCTGGTACATCTAGGATGGCATACTTTATATGCATCTCTTCAATTACGTTTTCCAATTGACTGAGTACAAAAAGTTTAAAAGGTGCATTTAAAGTTTCGACTCTGTTTATACTTTCATCAAATCCTGCAATCAGCGAAAATTGGGAAGCATCAAATTCTTTGGATTGAATAATCGCTTGTGCGATTTTACTTAAGCCAACTACACAACAAGTTTTTTTTTCAGATTCCTCCGCTTTTAGTGTTGCAAGGATGGCATTTATAAGCTCTGTTCTTGCATATCCATTTGATGCACTTGTTATTGGGTGTTGTTTTAGTATATAAGAAATATCTTTTCTGACGGTAGTATCTTTCCACCCACTTAAGCTTTCGATAGTTACAGACGTTATAAAGTCTTCTTGTAAGTGTTTTAAGAGTCGTGTTAATTGAATAAGCCTTGTTTTGGTTGGTTTTGGTATCACCTTTAATCCTTATTGTGAAAATAATCACATTAATAACTATATTGTAAAGGCAAATTTATGTTTTGTCAATAAAAATTTTATAAAATTATATATAATCATTGAATGTATTGTTATTATTGTGAAATAAATCACAATAATAAGTGTGTTTGTATATTTTATTCTACTGGTATGTCCCTTTTTCTTTATTAGTTATTGACATTTTTTTAGTATAAGTATAGACTATACACATGGCAAAGGTGCCGTAGTTTTTGAAAAAATGCTACGGCACCTTTTTTTTGGAAAAAAAATATTTGATTTTTTTAAATAGCCATGTTACAATTATACTTATCTGTGCATATGCACCGATAAAGAAAAAAAGAAAAAAAGGAGTAAAGGAATGCAAGTAAATCTTACAGTAACCGTTGTTGTAGTTGTGTATCTTATTGCTATGCTACTAATCGGTTGGTATTCATCAAAAAGAATTAAGTCAAATGTTGACTTTATGGTAGCAGGGCGTCGCTTAGGTCCTATTCTAATGGCTGGAACCTTAGCCGCAACAGAAATAGGGGGCGGAAGCTCGCTTGGCGTAGTTCAACAAGGTATGCAAAGTCACGGAATAAGTGCTGCATGGTATATTATAACTATGGGTTTTGCCTTTGTTATTTTAACATTCATTGCACCTAAATTTAGGGCTGCGACAGTAAAGACGGTTCCTGAATATTTTAGACGTCGTTATGGAAAAGCTTCAGGTTTAATAACAGCTGTCATTATGATGCTTCCGCTTATTGGGTTAACAGCAGGTCAATTTATAGCATCTTCTGTTATTCTTTCAACTATGCTTGGCCTAGATTATGCAGTAGCCGTAATTATTGTTGGCGTTATAGTTACCATTTATGCAATAATGGGTGGTTTGTGGAGTGTAACTTTAACAGACTTTATTCAAGTATTTTTAATAATAATTGGTATGCTTATTGCCGTTCCGTTTGCAATTAATTTAGCAGGTGGTTGGGATAATGTAACATCAAACGTTCCAGCTGAAACATTTGATTTGTTTTCAGGGTATTCCATAGGGGATGTTGTAGGTTTGACAATTATGTACCTTGCTACATTTACTGTTGGGCAAGAAGCGGTTTCTCGTTATTATGCTGCACGTGATGGTAAAGCTGCAAAACAAGGTTCAATTCTAGCCGCAATTATAAACTTTATTTATGCATTTATTCCAGCAATCATGGGTATTATTGTGCTTGCTTTAATTAATATGGGTAAATTTAGCGCAGCAGACTTTGGAGATGTTGGGGCACGCTATGCTCTTCCTGTTTTAGCTATCGAAGCAATGCCAGCAATTATTTGTGGTCTTCTTTTTGCAGGTATTATCTCTGCTACAATGTCTAGTGCAGACTCTGATTTATTAGGAGCTGGTTCAATTTTCTCTAATGACATTTATAGAGCTGTAATTAAGCCTGAGGCTAGTGATAAAGAAGTTATGAATATTACTCGTGTTGTAATGGCCCTTGTTGGTATTCTTTCCACATTAGTAGCTTTATTTAATACTTCAAGTATTATCACAATATTAATGTTTTCTTTTACTATTCGAGCTGCTGGGGCATTCTTCCCGTATGTTATTGG
>CAYJOZ010000243.1:0-2418 GCA_964371925.1 uncultured Treponemataceae bacterium
TGTAACAGCAAGAATTGAAGGAGGTGTTCTTATCATAGAAGAAGATCCAAGTTCTACAATGCAAATAAAAGCTGCAATAAATGCGGCTGCACCACATAATGAAGATTATCCCTGGAGTCGTCCAGATGGTATAACTAGTATACGTATTAATCCAACTGCAACTGGTGCAAAAATTATTCCTGAAACAAGCCTTCATGGGCTGTTTAATAGCTTTGAAGACGTTACACAGATTACAGGCCTTGAACACCTAGATACGTCGGATGTTACTGCGATGGAGTCTGTGTTTTTGGATTGTACAGCTTTAGAAAGGGTAGATGTGAGTAGTTGGGATGTATCAAATGTAACAAATATGAACAATATGTTCGGTGGGTGTGCTAGTATTGTTAAAATCGATTTAAGCACATGGAATGTTGGTAAGTTAGAAAGTATGAGATTTATGTTTTCCGGTTGTACTGTACTTTCTGAACTTGATATAAGAGGATGGAACACCCCAAATGTAACAGATACCAGCGGTCGAACCGATGTTAGTGGTGGACGTCCAGGTGCTGAATACCTTTTTGAAGGATGTGATGCTCTTACACAAGATGGTATTATAAAAGATAGCGCAACCATTTCTGCAACCATACAAGCAAAAATAGACGCATTATAAACAAACTAATTTTTGTAGTATAAGACAATATATATCCGTAGTGTTCGGCAATAGTCGGTCACTACGGATTTTTTTGTGTCTGTGTGAATCTTTGTGGTAAAGCGACGAAGAAGATTCTTCGCGTGAACAAATATGTCGTAAAAATCAGAATGACAGGTTAGTGGCATTTTCTAAGATTCAGGATGAAACCTATCTGTTAAATAGATTAGATATGAAAATCGATTTTCGTGGGATTTAGCACATTTATCTTTACAATTTATCATAATTATGATAAACTTTTACTAGAGGTAATTATGGCATGTATAAGACCTATTTCAGATTTGCGTAACAATTTTACAGAAATATCTAAAACACTTAAAGAAACCGAGGAACCGATTTTTTTAACTAAAAATGGAACGGGTGAGATGGTTGTAATGAGTATGGAAATGTTTGAAAAGATGCACTTTGAAAGTGAAGTGTACTTAAAACTAAAGGAAACCGAAAGAGAAGCTTCCATAAAAGAAAAGAACTTTACCGCACGCGAAGTTTTAGATGCTGTGAAGAAAGCAATAGAAGTATAATGTATACGCTTGAATTTTTAGATGAAGCATTATGTGATATTGTTGAGATTGCACAGTATATAACTAAAACTTTGCAAAATCCACAAGCAGCTGTACGTCTTACAAATAAAATGATTGAAAAAGCAGAGAAAGTATGTAGCTTTCCTTATTCTAACCGTGTCTTTACACCAATAAAACCATTGAAAAGAGAATATAGGAAAATTATTGTTGATAATTATATAATGTTCTATTTTATCAATGAAGACAAGAAAACGGTACTAATTGCAAGAGTCTTGTATGCAAAGAGAAATATCAGTGGTGCGTATTTTGAATAATTGTAGTTTTCAAATATAAAGAGGTACATTTTTAAATCCTATCGTAATGTTAGTGCATAAAACACCTATTGTAAATATTTAAATAGTATGTGATATATATCATATATTATTTAAATATTCATGCACTTTTAGGCTAAATTTAAGACAAAAAAGGGCTGTTTGTAAGTAAAATACATTCTTTTCCAAAAGAGATTTCTTCGCTTTGGTCGAAATGACATTAAGCTTTTGAGTCTTTTTATTTCTAAAAATAGTAATAGATTTTAAAACTCCCACTTTTCTGTAAAGCGCATTATTTCCTTTGTTACGGGATGCTCAAACTCTAAGTAAAAGGCTTGGAGCATAAGACGTTTTGCACCCTTTCCATACGCAACATCATCAAAATGTGCCTTATCGTTTCCATAAAGGCGGTCACCAATTATGGGTGTACCGAGGCCTTTTAAGTGAGAGGCGTGAAGCCTAAGTTGATGTGTTCTTCCCGTAATGGGTGTAAACTCAACATAGCTTACATATTTTGAGTTTGTTTCAAAGGTTTTATTTTTTTTAACATCGACAATGTTATATTCAGTTTTGCCCATTTTTCCATGTTCTTCATCGTATATTTGGTGCGGTCGGTTTTCTACATCGAGTCTAAATGGAAGTTCAATAAGGCCTTTTGTTGCAATATTTTTTTCATGTATGTTACCGTCTAAAACTGCTACATATTTTTTTACCACTGTGCCTTGTTCAAATTGCATTGATAGGTTTTTATGGGATTCTTTTGTAAGTGCAAATACCATGAGGCCAGATGTGTCTAAATCGAGGCGGTGCACAGAAGGCTGTTCAATAATTTCTGGATAGAGCTTTTTAAGCCTTGAAACAACGCAATCTTGATTTTCTTCGCCTCTTCCTGGAACAC
>CAYJOZ010000244.1:0-2392 GCA_964371925.1 uncultured Treponemataceae bacterium
CTAAAAACTTAGCTACGATTTTACCATATTCATCCGGATAAAATCCAATATCACCTGTAAAACGTGTTAAAGCAATGAGGCCCCCATCAAGATTCGGAATGGCCGAAAGCATCGGTGCATTGTCTTCTTTAAGTCCACCGCCATATACAACAGGAACTTCTTCTCCTACTATAGATTTTACAAAGTTCACAATTTTTGTTACGTACTCTTGATCAGGTGGAGTTTTACCTGGTCCAATTGCCCAAACTGGTTCATAAGCTATGGCTATATTTTTTTTATCTACACATTCTAGCCCAATTGTTAACTGAGATTCTAACACTTCTTTCCATTGATCCAATTCTTCAGCTTTTTCACCGATACAATATAAAACCTTCAATCCCGCCTCTGCGGCACATCGTATTTTTTTATTAAGAATTCTGTTAATCGCAGCTGAATCTTCAACATTTGCTTCTGCTAGCACTGTTGCCATATCACGTCTCTCTTCACAGTGGCCAATGATAGTACCTGTGCAACCAAGTGCTCTAGCAGCATTCGCTGTTCTATTCGTCGTAAAAGCTCCAAAATTTTTGCCTTTAGCAGTGTCATCATAAAAAACAGACTGGCATCCAACATTTATTTTACTGTCAGCACTCAAAGCTGAAACAGCTGATAAGATGTGGGCTTCTTGAAAGTAAATAACAAATTCAGTGTTAGTATAGTTTTTTACCAACTCTTGTGTTTCTTTGACAATTTTACTACCATAGTCTTGCATTGCCGCAAGGGAGTTTACACCCGCAAACTCAGTAGGAATATCAAATCTTTTTAAATTAACAAATATGTGGTTCATATATCCTCCTTAAAACCTTATTTAGTATCATTTACTAAAAAGACAAATGTCTAAATAGTTATTTTACATGAAATCTATAAACTCTGTAAGTTCTCCACCAATCAGAGGCTTACACCAAGTAATAAAATCTTGTGTTACATCGTTATACCTTTCAGTCACATATTCTTTGGGCATCATTCTTTCATGCAGCATAACTTCAGCTATTGGTATACACACTGGGATAACTTCATACATGGGAGAATCTTTTCTCTTAAGCCCAATCATAACCCCTGATGTACCAGAAACAAGAGCTTTTACGGCTTCTTTTCCACATAGTATAGCTTCATCCCTATCTACAGTAGATATAAAAGGTATAGAACACCGGCCTGCTATTCCCATTTTTTCATTGCGCGTTTTTATGCCTAATTTTTCAAGTACAAGTTTTGTTAAATGTGCTGAAACATCCCCATAATATGTAGCCCTACCAATTTTTAAAAGTGGTTCAACCAAAGGCTCTCCTGCTTTATTTCTAAGCCCTTCACTTACAACTACAACTACACCGCCGCCTAATTTATCGTGCCATTTTTTTACATCTTCAATAAATTCATCCTCGTCAAAAGGATTCTCAGGTAAGTATATAAGATGCGGTGCGTCATTTTCTTTTTTTCGGGCAAGTGCAGATGCTGCAGTAATCCATCCAGCATTTCTCCCTAGAGCTTCAATGATGCAAACATGAATTGGCATTGATTTGACATCTTGTGCAATTTCTGCGGTAGTTGCTGCTATATATCGGGCAGCACTTCCAAAGCCGGGGCAGTGGGCTGTAATCGCAATATCATTGTCGACTGTTTTTGGAATTCCCACAATCGCAATGCCTCTTGTTTTACAAATGTTATATAACTTTCCGCACGTGTCCATTGACCCATTGCCGCCATTAAAAGCTATGTAACCAATGTTATGTTTTTCAAAAATTGTTACCATTCTTTCGTAATCGTCTGCAGCAAGCATATCTCTGGAAGTCCCAAGAGCAGAAGCCGGTGTTTGCAATAATAAATCAAGTTCTTTTTGAGAACACTGTGTTAAGTCTATAAAGTCTTCTCTAAGCACGCCTCCTGAACCGTAGCGCGCCGCATAAATTTTATCTATTACGGAATGCTGCTGAGCCTCAATAATGGCCCCATATAGAGATGCATTGATTACAGGTGTTGGTCCTCCACCGTGTATAATTAAGATGTTTTTCATAACGCCTCCTTACACTCGTGTGTATGATATTATACTACGAAACCATTTTACTGTCAACGTCCATTCTGTGAGTTTGCTATAATTAGGCTGCACGTTTTTTTTATTTTGTAAATTTTCTTTTATTGCAAGTTGTCACCTTGTATTTTTAATAAATCTATGTGATAATAAATAAGTGGGAAGAATATGTTTAAACCAATTACTAGAAAAGATGTCGCGAAAAGAGCAAATGTCAGTGAAACAATAGTTTCGTATGTCGTCAATGATAATAGATGCGTTTCAAAAGACAAAAAGGAACGTGTATTACAAGCAATTAAAGAGCTAAATTATAAGCCGAACAGTATTGCA
>CAYJOZ010000245.1:0-2318 GCA_964371925.1 uncultured Treponemataceae bacterium
CTATTGTTAAAATGCTTGAAGAAAAGGGTATTGGGCGCCCTTCAACATATGCACCGATTATTTCTGTACTTCTCGACCGTTACTATGTAACGAGAAACAATAGACAGTTGGTTCCAACGCAGCTTGGTCGAATTATAAATAATCTTTTAGTTGAATCATTTCCTGAGGTAATAAATGAAAACTTTACCGTGGAAATTGAACAAAAGCTCGACTTAGTTGAAGAAAATGAAGTAGAGTGGCCAAAAATTATGGCAGATTTTTATTTTCCGTTTCATGATAAGGTTGAAGAAGTCATGGAAACGCTCGAAAGTCAAAAAGGTAGCATGGATGAGCCAACGGATAAAATCTGTGATAAATGTGGTAAACCCATGATAAAAAAACTTGGACGCTTTGGGTTTTTCTTGGCATGTTCTGCATTTCCTGAGTGTTTTAATACCGCATCGGTACCTTTAGCGAAATGTCCAAAACCGGATTGCGGCGGTGAAATAATAGCTAGAAAAACAAAGGGCAGAGGCAAAGAATTTTACGGATGTACAAATTACCCTGAATGCGATTTTATTAGTCACTTTAAACCAATAAATGCAGACTGCCCTAAGTGTAATCATTTTATGGTTGAAAAGTACGATAAAAAGCGCGGTAGCTATAAGTCTTGTATTAATCCTGATTGCGATTATTTACATACTGCCGGTGAGGAAGAAGAAAGCATACAAAAAGTGGATGCTGAAAAGTGATATGATTGAGTCAAGTGATTCACTTCAAAATAATACGCAACACACTCTTTTTAATTACATTGAAGAGTTTCTTGCGTATCAAAGTGGAGTGCGTGGTTTATCGGGCAATTCTATTAAAGCATATAGAAATGACCTATACATGTTAGCTGATTTACTAAAAAAAGATTCTGTTTTTGATGATGATACTTCAGACATTTTGGTTGAAGACATACAGCTTAGAAATCTGAGATCATGTATCGCAATGCTCACAAAAGAAGAAAAATCTCCTGCAAGTATTAACCGTTTTATTGCTGCAACAAGGAATTTATTTGCCTATTTGGCAAGATTTGAGTATATTAAAAGTAATGTAGCCTTAGAGTTAAAAACGGTAAAGCAGCCTATTAGGGTGCCTTATTTTATGTCTGATTCAGAAGCAGTTGAACTATGCGAATTACCTGTACATAAAGATTTACTGTGGGCCTCAAGGGATAGGGCTTTGTTTGAAATGCTTTATTCTTCAGGTTGCCGTGTTTCAGAAATTGCTGGAATTACCTTAGCTGACATATCAGACAAAAAAGATTCAGCAATTGTAACTGGAAAAGGAAAAAAAGATAGAAGAGTATTTTTTTCCAAAGAAGCTACACAGGCTTTAGAAGAATATTTGGTTGAAAGAAGTGCAAAGATTTTAGCATTGCGAAAAACCAATGACGCTTATAATGGCTCAAATAAGCTATTTCTTAACCAAAAAGGGTTACAACTCGGGGAAAGAGGAATTAGCTTTATAATTGACCGTTATTCTTCTGTAGAGGGTACAAATAAACATGTACACCCCCATGTTTTTCGGCATAGCTTTGCTACAACGATGATAACAGAGGGTGCTGACATTAGAAGTGTACAAGAGATGCTTGGACATGCAAGTATTTCAACGACACAACGGTATACGCATGTAACTTCCGAGTCACTTAGGAAGCTATATAAACAAGCACATCCACATGGATGAGGATAATTAATACTGAATAATTAATAATTATGAGAGTGGAGATATGGGGAATGATAAACCACAGATTACACAGATTAATGGGATTTCTTCTTAATGAATAAGTGAAAAATCTGTGTTAAATATAAAAAATTAAAGCACCATGAAAGAAATATTGCTGTTTTTGTACTAAAAAAATGCTATAACAGCGAAAAAAAAATCTGTGGAATCTGTGTAATCTGTGGATAAATTTTTGTAATAAATAATGAAGGGAAAAATATGAAAGAGAAAATAAGAAGTACTACGGTTATAGCCGTAAGAAGAAATGGAAAAGTTGCTATGGCAGGAGATGGCCAAGTTTCTATGGGGAACACCATTATGAAAGGTAACGCAAAAAAAGTTCGTACAATTTATGAAGGAAAAGTATTGACAGGATTTGCTGGTGCTACTGCTGATGCTTTTAATTTATTTGATAAATTTGAAATGAAATTGCAAGAATATGCGGGTGACATTACCAGAAGTGCCGTAGAACTTGCAAAAATTTGGCGCACAGATAAAGCGCTTCGCAATTTAGAAGCATTGCTACTTGTAGCAAATAAAGATAAAATACTTCTTATTTCGGGAACAGGTGA
>CAYJOZ010000246.1:0-2317 GCA_964371925.1 uncultured Treponemataceae bacterium
AAACTCGACAGGAAAATGAAAAAGTAACAGACTTTTTCATTTTCCTAGTTGTCTTGCCAGCTAAATGTTCTGTTAAAGCGTTCGCACAATGGAGTGCCCTTCGTTAGAGCTTCCATAAAGTTTTCAATGAGCATAACAGCAATAGGAAGTGCTTCATTGTATCGCCGTTCCATTTCTGCATTTGTTTCAATACAGCGCTCATCCCCATCCATGCTAAATATCTGACTACTAAAAGCTTCATATTTACCAAATAATTTTAATATAAAATAAACCATTTTACGTTTAAAAACCGAAGGAGCACAAAAAACATTATTAAAGAAAATCATCGACTTTAGGGCAATATTTATATCTTTTTCACTCGCAAGTGAATAAAAGGGAGCAATTGCTTTTGCATTTTTTTTACTTGAAACAATATGCGTAACAACAGAGCTACGAATTGGATTCTTCCCTTCTCTTACTAATAAATAACGGTCAAATTCTACTTCAAGCGTTCCATGAGTAAAATCTTTATCAGGGTGAGCTTGAGCCGTTCTTTCGACATAGCCATGCACACAAGTATCAAGCGCAAAATGAGTAACAAAACCAAGTGCATATGAAAGCATATCGCCATCATTATTACTATCCTTTACTACTTGCACACAGTGCTCAAAAAATGGTATAGCTTTTATTTCATGAAGGTCATACCCATAACTCCTAAGAGCTGTCTTTTTTAAAGGGTAATAATAAAATAATAAGTCAGAGCCATGACATCCAATATCATAAAGCTCTCGATACGTATTAATAGTTTCTTGTAAATTGTCTGGAAGGGTGTTAAGCACATCACGTGCGAACACATAGTGTGTGTAAGTAGAAGCCATTTATTTTTCTCCTTTTATAGTTCGACTATTTTACCATATTTGTCATTTTTCTCATAGCCCCTATTTACATAATGCCCACATTTTGATATATTCTTTTTTCTAACAAATGTGTAACTTTTTCAGTAGATATTTGTTAAATACATGAGAGGAATCTCGTTGCTATAGTTTATGGCATACAATGAAAAAAGTGTTTTATCTAAGGAGAAAAAAATGTTAAACACACCTTTATTTACAGACTTTTTAAGTTTATCACAACCGCTTACGTTTGTGACTCTAATCTGTTTAATTGCAACTTTTGCAGTTATGAAGCTACTTGAAAAGAAAAAAGTAGCTTTCTCAGTTCGAATGCTAGCCGGGTTAGGCTTTGGTGTTCTTTTAGGAATAGTTTTGCAAGCAATTGCAGGATTCCCTACACCTGAAGAAATTGCTGAAACATTATGGCTTCAAGAAACAGTTGTTTGGTACGGACTTTTTGGTCGTGCTTTCGTATCATTTATCAGAATGCTCGTTATTCCAATTATTTTAGTATCAATGATTCGTGTTATCATGAGCTTACAATCAGACTTCAATATTAAAGCTTTAGTATCACGATCTATTTTCTGGTTATTAGCAACTACAGGTATTGCTGCAATTGTAGGTATCGTACTTTCATTAATAGTAAACCTTGGTGGTAGTATTGCAGTTGAAGAATCAGCGAGAGCATCTAGAGATGTAAAAAACATTGTTGATGTTCTTATTGGTCTTATTCCTTCTAACCCAGTTGCAGCGATGGCTGGCGACAACGTTGTAGGTCTCGTAATCTTCGCATCTATGATTGGTTCAGCTGCTCGTTTCATGAGAACAAAAGAAAAATATAAGGCAACAATGGATTCATTTGCTGACCTTATTGAATCATGCTATAGAATCGTAATGTCTATGGCTATGACTATTATTAAGTTTATGCCTTATGGTGTTATCGCCCTTATGTCAAGAACACTTGCTTCTTACGGTATATCAGCTTTAGCAGATGCTCTTAGCTTTATAATTATCGTTTATGTTGCATCAATTATTATGATTCTTGTGTATGTAGTTCTTATTGCTCTTCATGGTTTAAATCCTATTACTTTCATCAGAAAGTGTGGTTCTGCATGGCTCATGGCTTTCTCAAGCCGATCTTCTGTAGGATCTCTTCCTATGACAATTTCAACACTTGAAAACAGACTTGGTGTTAACAATGGTACAGCAAACTTCGTTGCATCTTTAGGTTCAACAGCTGGTATGAACGGTTGTGCAGGTTACTTCCCTGCTATGGTTGCAGTTCTTATTGGAACAGTAGCTGGCGTGCCAATGGACATCAGTTTCTTCATTATGGTTGTTATTGTTGCAATGCTTGGTTCGCTAGGTATTGCAGGTATTCCTGGTTCTGCTACAATGGCTGCATCTATCATGCTTGCAGGTATTGGTCTTAGCGAATACTTTGG
>CAYJOZ010000247.1:0-2289 GCA_964371925.1 uncultured Treponemataceae bacterium
GCACCAGTAAATGTAACAAGAGCTTCCATGTTGAGAATACCAAGAAGTGCAACAATAACACCAAATACTAGCGAACCGTAAAAGGCAAAACTTGAAATGTTTGATGCCCGCTCGTAGTTTTTAGCACCCAAGTGCCTAGAAATATTTGCACTCGAGCCTATTCCAAAAAGGTTTCCTATCGCCATTAATATAAAAAATACCGGCATAGCTAGGGATACCGCTGCAACTTGATTAGGGTCTCCTGTTTGTCCAATAAAGAATGTGTCTACTAAATTGTAAAGCACAAGTACAATCATTCCAATTATTGTTGGTAAGGCTAGTGACCACACTGCCCTGGGTATAGAATAGCGCTCAAAAATGTCTATTTTGTTTTGTTTCATAGTTTCTCCTCTAAATCTAATGCGTGTAATGTTATCTGTAGTTTTTCAAAATAATTCATAAGATTTTTTAATTCTTCTTTTGTAAAGTTTTTCTGAAGCTTATGTTCAAATTCCTCAATTATTTCTCCTGTTTTCTCAATAATCTCTAAGGCCTTCTTTGTCAATACAATTTTTTTTAATCTTGCATCGTTTTTTACGCTCTTGCGTTCAATAAGCCCATGCTCTTCCATATGATTTAATCCTAAACTAACGGTAGGCCTTTTTAGTCCAAATTCTTTTTCAAGGTCTTTTTGGAAAATGTCATTTTCATTATGTTTAATAAAAAAAATCACATCCATTTGAAATGCTGTAATCTCTGTGTCAGATACATTACGTATTTTGACTCCCATCGCCCTTTTCATTAAAAGCGAAGTTTTTTTTAATTCACGACCAATATAAAAATGCTCCATAACACCTCCTTTATTGTTTTATATCTAACTGTTTTATATAAAACAATATATATATACTTTAAAGCATTGTCAAGTGTAATTGTTATAAGTATGTGTATATTAAAATTTATAAACAAGTAAAAAATCATCTTGACAGCCTTACTGTTTTGTGTTAATTTGTGATAAATAAATAGTTAAAAAAAGTATAATATAATAAGGACAAAGAGATGAGCATCACGGATGATAGCGCGCTTGGATTAGACTATGTAGACCATCGTTTTGGGATTCCAAGTTACAAAAAATTTAAAATTGATTCACAGTATAAGAAATTCACAAAACTTTGCATGACACAGGTTGTTAACGCAGATATGTCGTTAGCTTCTTTTGGAGAAGACGCCTATGCTGCAGGATGCACAGAGGTACTGCAAGGCGTTAAAGATGCTTTAAAATCCTTTAGTTTAGATGATAAAATACTGTTATATGCGCACTCATATAACCACTTTATGCTTGTATGTGATGATACTTTAAGTGACGATGCTTTTTTAAAAATGATTGAAACAATGTATCAAGGCTTCCAGCACGCAAATGCAGAAGCAACTCCTATTTCTGGAGTATCACGATTTGTTATTGTTTTTGGTGACGACCTTGTAAATAGAGCCCTTAGTACACACTATGCAAACAGAAATACCCAAATTAATTTTGTTTTAGAAAATCATGAAAAAGAAATTTGTCTAGCAGATATTACTGAAAAAGTTGATATATTTCATCTTATTGCATATGCGATTCAAAACGATACTATCACACCATTTTATCAAGGTATTCGCAATAATAAGTCTGGAGAGATTAATAAATTTGAAGCATTAATGCGCCTTTACGATGAAAAAGGAACAAGATACAGTCCAGACTACTTTATGCGCGTAGCAAAAGAATTTAAACAGTATAATACCATAAGTAAAATTATGATTGAAAAAGCATTACAAGATTTTGAAGCTACAACAAAAGAATTATGTCTTAATATAACCTTATTTGACATTCAAAATGATGATTTTAGAACATGGTTCTTAGAAAAAATTAAGAATTACCCAAGTCCTGAAAGGATTACATTAGAGTTTGTGGAAACAGAAAACTATAACAGTAATTCAGTTCTTTTTGATTTTTTACAAGAAGCAAGAGTAATAGGATGTAAAATAGCAGCCGACGACTTTGGTTCTGGATTTGCTACATTTGCATCAATTATTTCACTTAAACCAGATATTATTAAAATTGACGGAGACATAATCAAACATCTTGTAGACAGCGAAGAAAATAGAATCATTCTCGATTCAATTTGCTTTATTGCTCGTCAAATAGGTTCTCATATTGTTGCAGAATATGTTGAAAACGAATCTATTCAAAAAATTCTTCTTGAGCGAGATATAGAATTTTCGCAAGGTTTCCACTTTGCAACACCAAAGCCACTAGGTGACATAATAGAGGTCTAA
>CAYJOZ010000248.1:0-2255 GCA_964371925.1 uncultured Treponemataceae bacterium
CTTTTACATCTAAGTCCATACCGCCACAGGTTCCAACTCTAATAAAGGTATCGGCCCCGCACTTAACAAGTTCTTCTAAGGCAATAGAAGCAGAAGGACCGCCAATCCCAGTAGAGGTTACAGAAACTTTAACCCCATCAAGTGTACCAGTATACGTAACATATTCCCTTGAATCGGCAACCAAAACAGGATTGTCAAAATATGATGCGATTTTTTCACATCGTTTTGGGTCACCTGGAAGTATAACGTATTTTCCCACATCGCCAGGTCGTAATTGTATGTGATATTGAAGACCTTCTTCGCCTGAATAATTTTGCATGATTTTCTCCTGTTAGAATTTATCCGCTGATTACGCTGATTTTCATTCACTAGAAACAAAAATCGTTAAAATCTATAATCCGAAACCGCTGTCGTTGGATGTAATAAAGATATTTTAAATTCTTATAATATATGGTAACATAGGAATTGCTAACTGTCAATTGAAAACCTCTAAAAACCCTGTTGGTTTCTCGAGATGCCCAATCATAAAAATCATTGGGGTATAAAAAAAAGCTAAGGTTACGACCTTAGCTTTTCATTACAATTTATGTTTCAATACTAATAATATTTGCGGTATTTGCACTGCGTGCATATACTGAGCGCGAATTACGATACGGGTTTTGAAAACCTTGTATCTTGTTACGTATTACCGTTAAGTGTTCTTTTAATGTAGCCCGATTTTTTTCATTTTGCACAAGAATTTTTTCTTGCAAACTTGAAAGATCAGCCTTTAAGCTTGGAATTTCTGCATCATTTTCATGGGTATCTCGATACATTTCTTCCATTGGCTTAATAACTTTTTGAAGATTATTAATGTTTCCTAAAATATTTTGTTCAAGCTCGGTATGAGCCATAAGTTTTTCTGAATCACCTTCAATAATACTAAACTCTTGCTTTTCGAGAACAGTTAGGTATTCTTGAAACTTCTTTCGTTGCTCTAATAACAACTCACGAAACCGTTTTAAAATTAGTACTCGCTCATCTAATTCTGTTTGACTTAAGGCTACATCTACCATACACTACCCGCTTACATTTAAAGCAACATTTTGCTCATTCATAACTGGACCAGCTATTACAATTCTCCATGAATCGCATAAATCTGCAACGAGCTTGTGTATATCTTGTAGCTTTGCATAGTCATGATTTATACACACATCCATCAATTCTCTGTTGAAAAATTGATATAATGACATAAGATTTTGTGCGATTTCTCCACCCTCTTCCATGTTCAACGAAACCATTAATTCAGTGATAATTTCCTGCGTTTTTACAACATGGTTATGAAACTTTTCAATAGAATTTGCGGGAAGTTTTTTTTGTGAATCAAATAACCGCGATGCACTATTCATATTCTGAAGCGCACCTTCATAAAGCATAACAATAAGTTTTCCCTTACTTGCTGTTTTGATTCCTGTTTGCTGATATGCTGCGTAAGGTTTTGTATACGCCATTTACTTACTCCCCAATAACATAAAGTCGATATTCTACTGAATATCCTCTTTTACATTATCGGCTTCAAAGTAATTGCGCTTAATATTATTTTTGGTTTTTTTTCTAAATTCGCTCGACTATTCTACAAGAATTGAGTATATTATTTAAAGTAGCTTTTGCTACATGGTTTTTGGAGGACCGAATGAGCGATACAAATAACAATGACAATAAAAATAAAAAGGATGAAAACGACCCCTTCAATTTTTTTAAATTCTCTACAGAGCCGAATAAAAATAGCCCTAATGAAAAAAAGCCAAAATTTCCAATTTGGGTAATTCTCGTTGCTATTTTTGTTGGCGTTACACTTTTCAATCTACTATTCACAAGTACAGGTGATGAGACTATAGAATTTTCACAATTTAAATCTCTTATTGAACAAGGCCAAATTGTCAGTGTTGAACTTGGAGAAACATATTTTGTCGGTTTCGGTCCTCAAGTTGCAGGCTCATCGCCTGACGCAGGAACCCCGTCATACTTGTTCTCATCAACTATGCCACAACAATCAACGTACAAAACTATTGGTGTTATAACTGATGATTTTTTAATCTTTCTCGACTCAAAAGGTGTGACATATGAGTTTATTCGATCTCAAAATAACATGATTATTCAATATATATTTAATTTACTCCCTCTAGCTTTATTTATATTTATAATGTTTAGACTTGCACGTAAAATGGGTGGCGGTATTGGTGGAAGCATTTTTTCAGCAGGACAAAGCAAGGCAG
>CAYJOZ010000249.1:0-216 GCA_964371925.1 uncultured Treponemataceae bacterium
AAAAGTGGGACACTATACTTGAACCACATAAAAAATTGCTAGATTTAAAGCTTCGCGAAGTTATTCGCTACCGAGACCTTATATACATGTTTATAAAGCGTGACTTTACGGTAGCCTATAAGCAAACAATACTTGGACCTCTTTGGTATATAATCCAACCATTTTTTTCCACCGTAATCTACACCTTTGTATTTACAGGCATTGCTCAAATTGGAA
>CAYJOZ010000249.1:274-986 GCA_964371925.1 uncultured Treponemataceae bacterium
TTTCACATCATGCCTAAATTCATGTGCAAGTGTATTCTCTGCGAATGCGGGAATGTTTGGAAAAATATATTTTCCACGCTTAGTAGTGCCTATTGCAAGCTGCGTAGGTCATATTATAAAACTTGGTATTCAGTTTGCTATGCTTATATTAGTATACGTATATTACGTAATACAGCAAGCACCTGTTGCGCCCACATGGTGGGCAATCGCCTTTCCATTATTAATTATATGGATTGGAATGCTTGGAGCCGGCATGGGAATGATTATTTCTTCCCTTACTACTAAATATAGGGATTTTAATCATCTTTTAGGCTTTGGTATTCAACTTGCAATGTATGCTACCCCTATTGTATATCCTTTATCACAAGCGCCAGAGCAATTTCGATGGTTTTTTTATATAAATCCCATGAGTGCCCCGATAGAATTATTTAGAATGTGGTTTTATAATGCAGGGAGTGTTCCATCTATGATGATTTACATAAGCTTAGCATGGACAGCAGTTTTTATGTTTTTTGGGCTTATATTGTTTAACAGAAATGAAAGAACCTTTGTGGACGTGATATAATTTAAAATTAGGAGCAAATATGAAAGGGTTAATTTTAGCAGGTGGGTCTGGAACACGACTTTACCCACTTACACTTGCAGTATCAAAACAAATTTTACCTCTTTATGATAAACCGATGATTTATTATCCCTTATCGGTTTTAATGCT
>CAYJOZ010000249.1:996-2217 GCA_964371925.1 uncultured Treponemataceae bacterium
TGCTAGCCGGCATTCGGGAAGTACTTATTATATCTACACCAAGAGACATTGTATTTTTTAAGTCTCTTTTTGAAGATGGCAGTAAGATTGGCATGAAGTTTGAATATGCAGTTCAAGATTCACCGAGAGGTTTAGCAGACGCGTTTATTGTAGGCAGGGATTTTATTGGTAATGATTCTGTGTCACTTGTGTTAGGAGATAATGTTTTTTATGGTCGTGGATTTGGAGGACAACTTAAAGAAACTGCAAAGCGAATTGAAACAAAAGGTGGTGCTACTATTTTTGGTTACTTTGTAAAAGACCCATCAGAATACGGTGTTGTAGAATTTGACTCAAATGGAAAAGCACTTGGCATTGAGGAAAAACCTCAAGTGCCAAAATCACACTATGCAGTTCCTGGACTATACTTTTATGATAATTCTGTTGTAGAAATCGCAGAAAACGTAAAACCTTCCGCCAGAGGAGAAATAGAAATTACTTCTGTCAACAACGAGTATTTAAGACAAAAAAAATTATCTGTAGAAATTTTAGGCCGTGGTATGGCATGGCTCGATACAGGTTCATACGATGGCCTTTTAGAAGCATCAAACTTTATTGAAACTATCCAAAAAAGACAAGGCATGTATGTTTCTTGCATTGAAGAAATTGCATACACCAACGGTTGGATATCAAAAGTAGAGCTATTAGAAATTTCTAAAAAGTATAAAACAGATTACGGTACTTATTTACAGTATATTGCGGAGAATTTTTAATGGCGTTTACATTTACAGAATGCAAGGTAGATGATACTACGATTACTGGTCTCTACGAAATACAACCTAAAGTTTTTGGAGACTCAAGGGGTTATTTTCTAGAATGCTATAGTAAAAGAGATTTTTTTGATGCTGGATTAACAATGGAATTTGTGCAAGATAACCAATCTTTTTCAAGTAAAGGTGTTCTACGTGGTTTACACTTTCAAACACTTCATCCTCAAGGAAAATTAGTACGAGCTGTACAAGGTGAAGTATTTGATGTGGCTGTAGATATTCGAAATGATTCACCCACCTTTGGTTCGTACTATGGTGTAGTGTTGTCGTCAGAAAAGCAAAACCAGTTTTATATACCACCAGGTTTCGCACATGGTTTTTGTGTGCTAAGCGATACTGCACTTTTTGCATACAAATGTACCAATTTTTACCATCCTGAGGATGATAACGGCATACTTTGGAACGATACAAC
>CAYJOZ010000250.1:0-2182 GCA_964371925.1 uncultured Treponemataceae bacterium
AGTGAGGAATAGTGATGCAAAAAATAGTTTTAATAGCTGTTTTAATGTTTATGTCTGTAAGCATTAGTGCACAACAATATAAAGTAAACAATATTGAATACGATATTACAGGAAATATAACGGGTACAACGCAAGTATACCCCTTGCGCAACGCAGTAGAAATCGATACTGAACAAGTATTTAATACTCGAGAAGCTTTTGACGCGTATATTATGGACTTAACTGTACAGTTTCAAAATCAACGTGTATTCGACTCTGCCCATATATACCCTACTTACGGCACAGAAGGAAGTGACGGAATAGTACCGGTTGACCTTCTTATAGAAACCGTAGACACCTTTAATGTGATTGCCCTTCCGTATCCAAAGTATGATTCAAACTATGGGCTAGAACTAAAACTTGCAGTAAATCATTATAATTTTTTAGGCTCAATGCTCCCCTTAGACTTCGATATTAAATATAATTATGACACAGAAGATGGTGAAAACGATCATATTTTAGGTTTATATACCTCTTTTACGCTCCCCTTTCAAATAGGTATCTTAGATGCTAAATGGGGTAATACATTATCTGCGTCCTATACAATAGGTAATACCCTACCTGAAGCAAACTACAGTACATCATTCAGCCTAACTCATGAATTTAATGACATAGTATCTCTCAGTGCGAGTTTATCTCAAGGTGTAACATACAATCCAGACTATGAGCAATACAATGACGCCTTTTACCTTACAGAAGGAGCTTCTCTTTCAATGCCGGTAACATTGGCAAAGACTGAAAATATTGGAAACCTTGTGTGGACACCAAGCGTATCCATTAACTATTATTGGGATCCCCTTGATTTAATAATAGATTTTAATAATGAGGACCTCATTGACACAAATATTACTTACCAGCATAGCATTTCGCTTGGTAGAACAAACTGGATTGGAAACTTTAAAGATGGATTTAATTTTTCTTTAACACAAAAACTTATTCAAGAATCCTATAAACAAAAATTTCTAATTTCTGGTGAATTAAATGTTGAATACAGTAAAGCATACGAGCACTTTGGACTAAAATCCCGTGCCTATCTATTTAGTATGTCAAATGATACATCTGAACTCGGTGGTAGACTTCGTGGTATTCAAAATGACGATGTAGATACAAACTCTGCACTCGTTGTTAACTTAGATTTTCCAATAAAAGTGTGGCAAACCGACTGGGTTGGTTATGGTCTTTGGGATTGGACAAAGTATTTCGACTTTGAAATGCAAATAAGTCCATTCTTTGATTTTGCTATCGGTTATAACGCGCTTGCGCAATCTACAAACAACCCAAAAGATGGTTGGTATGGTGCAGGTCTTGAAGTAACAGGATACTTAAACGCTGCTCGAAGTGTCGTAGGGCGCATAAGTTTTGGTGTAGATGTTATACAGTTTGCAGATAAAGTTGGTGATAAAGTAAGCTTTATCGATACAGCAGTTCATTCAATTTTTAATACAGCTTGGCGTAAAGACAACTGGTATGAGTTTTCATTTGGTATAGGTTTACTATACTAATTTTTATAGGAGGAAAGATAAAATAACGTCCATGTTAGTTTATCTTTTGCAGTTTTCGAAAGCGTTGCTTTCAAAACTGCGAGTTCGCATCCTCCATGACGCGCCGCTAACGCGGAGTTTTAAAGGAGCAATAAATGGTAAAAAAAATTTTAATTGTAAGTATTCTTTTACTTTCAACACAACTATTTGCACAGCAAAATCTTTCAGTAGATTTAAATGATCCTGTCTACAAGATTTTAGATTATATTGAACTTAGAAACTATATTAAGCCCCTTCACAATTCACGTCCCTACTCTTTAGACTTTGTGCTTGAATCTTTAAAAGAATCTTTATCCAACTCTTCAGAAATGTCTACACAGGAAAGAATTGTAATTCAAGATACCATAGACAGGCTTCAACCAAAGAGACCAACAGATGTAACAAACGGTAATATCTTTTCTCAAATTGCAGCAGAAGGGGCTTATCGTTATGAATCAGTTGAAAATGGCATGCCGATTAGTGTAGAAATAGGCGCCAATGCAGATCTCAGTCTGTTTTCAAATGTAAATGAACCAAGTTTTTCAACAGATAACTGGCTTTCTGGTTATATTTTAGGTGACTTGGGTGAAAATATATCGTATAAAATTAACTTGGGTGGAGGA
>CAYJOZ010000251.1:0-2166 GCA_964371925.1 uncultured Treponemataceae bacterium
ATTACAGTCCCTTTATGTTGCTTGATATTTTGTCCAGTAATATGGGTTCACATCATAGCTGGTTTTCCCCCTCATAAAAATATTTAAAAACATTAAGGTTATTTTAAGCGATATATGCTATACTAAGAGTATGAAATTACTAATAGTAGAAGATGAAATTCATCTTGCACAAGCATTACAAGAAATATTGGAAAAACAAGGATATTCGGTTGACGTGGTTCATGACGGGCAAACAGGGTTAGCGTATGCAAAAGAAGATGTATACGACCTCGTTTTTTTAGATATAATGCTTCCAAAAATGAATGGTATTGAAGTTCTACGAAAACTTCGTGAGGCAAAAATTCAAACTCCTATTTTGATGCTCACTGCGAAGGATGAGGTAGAAGACAAGGTAACAGGACTTGACTGCGGGGCAGATGATTACCTTACCAAGCCTTTCGCGACGAAGGAACTATTAGCAAGAGCGCGCGCTCTTTTACGCCGTAAGGGAGAAGTTATAGGGGACAGTGTTCCGTATGGAGACATAGAATTAAACTTAAAAAAAGAATACGCTTGAATGTGCGGGCGAGTCTGTAAATCTTCCGTTAAAAGAATTTCAAATTATGGAGCTTTTAATGTATAATCCCGAGCAAATATTATCAAAAGAACGAATTATTGATAAAATTTGGGGTGGGGATTCAGATGCAGAATACAACAACGTTGAAGTATATATTTCATTTTTGCGAAAAAAACTTCACTTTGTTGGAGCAAAAGCAGAAATTAGAACTATTCGAGGTGTTGGTTACGCCTTAGAAATGGGGTCATAACGCATGGTTTTTAAGAAAAAAGATCGAAAATCAAACAAGGTTTTATCTCGGTTACGGTGGAAATTTTTTGCAATCATTCTTGCAACAATTTCCATTGTTTTGTTAAGTCTGTTTGCACTTGCAAAACAAGGCCTAGAAAATGCCATTGATAATGATTTTAAATATATAAGTAATTTTTTAGTAAAAACTGATGGTCATAGTATGCCAGCACTTGATGAAGCAATGGATATTTATCCTTTTTTTGAAGCTCTAGACTTTATGACTAGTAGTTTTAGAAGTCCAATTGATTTTGGAAAGCTTAGAAATGCATTTTCAGTGCAAATTGCACAAGATGGCCTTTTATTACGAACAGTATCTCGTTACCCTATAAATTATTCCGCAGAGGAAGTCGCAGAACTTTCTAACCAAGCCTTTCAAGCAAGAGAAGAATATGGTAATTTAGATGGGCTCCGTTATCAAATTGCAGAAAAACCCTATGGTTATTTAATTGTTTTCATGGATAGAAGGATGATGGATGTTATTCTGTATAGAATTGATACCGTTTTCTTTTTTGTGTATTCTTTTGCAATGATTTTATCTGCCATTGTTGCAGCGGTGTTATCTAGCTGGGCTTTGCGTCCTATAAAAGCTGCATTCAATAAACAAAGGCAATTTGTTGCAGACACAAGCCACGAATTAAAAACGCCCCTTGCAGTTATTAATACTAATCTTGATGTTCTTGAAGATGAAATGGGTGATAATAAATGGTTTAGTTACATTAAGGGTGAAGCTCACCGCATGAGTTTATTAGTAAAAGATTTATTATATTTAGCTAAGTATGATTCAAGTGAAATGATTTACGATTTTATACACTTTGATCTTTCACGGGCTTTAACAAAAACTATTTTACCTTTTGAAAGTTTAGCCTTTGAATCTGGCTATACTTTTGATGTAGACATTGAAGATGGTATAACCATAAAAGGCGATGAAAACAGAATTAAGCAACTTGCCGTTATTTTTATAGATAATGCACTTAAGCACTGTAGTGAAAAAGGTACTATAAAAGTGTCTTTGCGCCAACAGGGAAGTAAAAAGATTTTTTCAGTTTACAATACCGGTGAGGGTGTTGATGATAAGGTGCGCAAAAAGATTTTCGAGCGCTTTTACAGGACTGATAAATCTCGAACCCGAGACACCGGTGGTAGCGGCCTTGGCCTTGCTATTGCAGCAACCATTGCACAAGCCCATAAAGCAAAAATTGTGGTCAATGGTGTAAAAGGCGAGTGGATAGAATTTTCGCTTGTTTTATAAAAACTGCGTTTTTATGATTTTGCTTATACACTTGATTTTTCAATTCTTTAAAATATATTTCCCGCAGTGT
>CAYJOZ010000252.1:0-358 GCA_964371925.1 uncultured Treponemataceae bacterium
TTGCGTCTCTAAAGACGTATTTATTAACACAATTCCAAATAGGAGCAAAAAGTGGTAAAAGTTATAGTTTCATGCGCTAATGGCGCTGGCACAAGCTTAATGATGAAAATGAGAGTCGAAAAGGTTTTCAACGACCTTGGTATAAAAACAGATATACATCACTGTGCCTTATCTGAAGGAAAAAGCTCAGCAATGAATTACAATATTTGTTTTTGCCCTTTAAACTTTGTAGATATGTTTAAAGATGCCGCCGAAAAAGGCACAACAATTGTAGGCGTAAAAAATGTAATTTCTGAGGCAGAAATAAAAGAAAGATTAGAAGCTTCAGGGTTTTTAGATACATTAAAGAAATAGCATT
>CAYJOZ010000252.1:368-2163 GCA_964371925.1 uncultured Treponemataceae bacterium
TCGGTTTTTATTGTAGAGAAGAATTAAGAAATTTAGTCTTTTAGGTTTTTTACTAATTCGACTAATTGTTCAATGGCTTCTTTTTCATCTTCACCGTCTGCATAGATAGTGATTTCAGTTCCTTTTTTTATGCCAAGCGTCATAATTTTTAATAAGGATGTTGCGCTTGCTTTTTTTCCATCTGCATTCTCTACTTGAATGTCTGATTTAAATGTTTTAACGCAATTTACAAAGTCTTTACCGGGACGCGCATGCAATCCGGTTTCATTTTGTACAACAACTTTTTGTGAAGTCATATGTGCCTCCTGTATGCTTACCATATTATATTTAAAATGCAAATAATATGCAAGTCAACATGAGAACATCCTTTACAAACAATAAATTTTAGGAGTTTTATGCTACGGCGAAATAATAATACAAAAGCTGAAAAGGCATACACATTTCTCTTAAGCGAAATAACTTCTGGAAAAATTCCTCTGGGCTCCCGCTTGGCTAGCGAACGTGATTTATCATCGCAGCTAAACATAAGTAGACTTACATTGCGAGAATCATTAAGAGCCTTATGTAATGCAGGATTCCTTGAAACAAAACGAGGTGGGGGAACATATGTCATCTCAAACGAGGACCCCTTTCCTGCCCATTCATATCTTGGCGGCAAAGATATTTCTAGCATAGAAATTTTACAAGCACGCATAACAATTGAACCTGAAGCCGCAAAACTTGCCGCTCAATTTGCCACAGCGCAGGATTTAGAGAATATCCTCGCTTGCAAGGAAAAAAGAGAACACACAATACAAAAACAGTTATCAGAGGACAGTGAAGAAGTAGATGCCCTTCACGATGCAGACACAGATTTTCATAGGTCAATTGTTTTAGCCAGTCATAACACTATATTATTAGGCTTCTTTGACTCAATGCGAGAAAGTCTTTTAGGACAGCAGCAATTAGCATCAACAAAAATAGACATGTTTGAACATTCTTCAAAATTTCACAACAAAATATATGAGGCCATCGCCAACAGAAACCCAACAGAAGCAGCAAGAACGATGAAAAAACACTTAGAAGACATTGAAAAAGTAATTACAAGCCTTCAAAGCAAACATAAAACCAGTGACCACGGAGGCATAGAATAAATGAGTCATAATAAAGAAATAAAACTAATTGTAACAGATATGGACGGAACCCTTTTGAGTAACGACAAAGTAATACCCTCCATTAACATTGAAACCGTACATAAACTACACAAAAAAAACATACCCGTTGTGCTATGCACTGGTCGACCCCACTTTATGGTTCACGAATATCTTCGCCAACTGGATATTTCATCTCAACTAATAAGCTCAAACGGTGGACTTGTACAGGACATTAAAAGCAATAAAACAATTTTTAGCAGCCATTTAGAACTAAAAAGCTTAAAAACAATTATAGACTTTTCCCTTGAACGAAATATGGATATACTCTTATACGATATTGATACCGTATATTTTACAGAGTTCAGTAAAAGAATTGAAATTTTTCATGCATATAACACACTTGCCACAAAAGGTGGTTCCCCAAGTGTTCCATGTAAAAAAATCATAGATAATTATACTGATATTACAACAGGCAAAAAAAAGATTTCAAAAATATTGATAACTGAATTGCATGGCTCAGATTTAGAAAGTGCCAACAGCCTTTTGCAAACACTACCAAGCGTCTATGCGGTCCCATCGATGGATATCGTAATAGATGTAATGAATGCCGAAACATCAAAAGGGATTGCCGTAAAAAAGCTTGCAGAATACTTAAACATACC
>CAYJOZ010000253.1:0-2160 GCA_964371925.1 uncultured Treponemataceae bacterium
ACTCATGTGTGTACCTCTCTAGTATAAATTTGCATCAAATGCAATACGTTCAAAAATATAGTAGAATGAATTATACTGAAAATGCAAAAATGTTTCAAGTGGTTGAAAGTTTAGTATTTGATAATTTATTAGCACAATGAGATGAATTATCCCTGTGTGCAACATAACTATATAGCATCTCTACTTGTTGTCCATTGAATATATTTTGAAATTTGCTATAATGTAATTAAGAGGGTTTTAATGCATTTTCGAATTATATGTATACTAATACCAATAGTATTTTTTTCGTGTTCTAAAGTTCAACAAGAAGAAAACATACAAGAACAAAACGTTGTTCAAGAAACAGCAATAGAATTACAAGAGGAATTAAATACAGACAACGCTGATATTGAAGAACGCATTGAAATAGCTTCCTCTACCGATGCAGATTATGCATTTACAAAGAAATTTTATGTGCGCTTGCAATCTTCTCCGACACATGAATATGCCAAATATTCATATACGAGTGACAGGATGGATTTGAATGCAATACTGTCTATTCAAAAGCAAACAGCATACGAAGATAAAAATCAATACATAGATACGAATGCTCCGTGGTACTTTGTTAGAACAAAAAATAATGAAGAAGGTTGGATTCACGGTAGTAATATACACCTTGCCAACGATTTTATTATTACATGGGAAGATCCTGTCGTTGCTCACACTGCAAGAGAAGCTTTAGGAACCCCTAAAGGCCCCCTTTATTATTCAGATATTTTGACCATCAAAGAATTACATTTAACAGGCGACAGCATATTAGATGGGCAGGCCTCAACTCTTGCGGATTTAGAATATTTTAAGAACCTCGAAAAACTATCCGTGTTTAGTTATAAAATTAGTGACTTACGCCCACTTTCAAATCTTCCATTACGGGAATTACGCATTGATAACGATGCAACTTTTGAATGGAGAGAAAATACTGGAGCGGCAAACAATTTTACGCCTCTTTCAAATATTACCACTTTAGAAAAATTATCTTTACGAAATATATACAGATTTATTGACGAATTAGATTGCAGTCCTTTGGCAAGTTTAGTAAATGTAGAAGAACTTGAAATTACAGGTCAATTCTTTTATACAGATTTCTTAAAAAGTCTTGTAAACCTTAAAACCTTTTATACAGACAATACGAACATTAGAGCAGAAGATTTTGCTGAAAACACTGCAGTTGCGTTAATAATCGAACAAGAAAAAGATGACCCTCAAGAAAGTAGTAATGCTATACAATCGTTAGAAGGTGATTATGAAATAGTGTGGCAATCTCCACCAGTCGAAAAAAAGGTGCGTGAAATACTTTCAAAATACAACGAGCCTATAACTAAGTCTGATGTAGAAAAAATCACCGCTTTAAATATGACAGGAGGATCTCTTACAACCTTTGACATAACAACGCTAGATGATTTACAGCATTTTTCAAATCTTGAAGGTCTATGGGTACGATCAAGCGAAATTTCAGACTTATCTCCTCTTATAAATCTTCCACTAAAAGATTTACATATTTTTAATCAATACTTAATGATGAATGATGGCGCACTTGGGAATTTAAAAGATATTACCCCGATTACAGCAATAAAGACATTAGAAAGGCTAACGCTACACATGGCTTTTGTTGTCGATTTATCTGCCCTTGCAGAATTGCCAAACATCCATACCTTATTTTTACAATTGCCGGCTGATGATTTTAGTATTCTATCAACGATAAAAACACTTAAAAATCTATACACGTGCGGATACGGCCCCGATGACACCAGTATTTTCCCAGCCGAACTACATGTAAGTGATGCCAATTTTTTTGAAGCAGGTATAGTACGTGCAACAAAGCCTTTTGAGGTATATAGTGTTCCCTCTAACAAAGACTTTGAAATAAACTGGAAAGATGCATTCATAGAAAAAAGAGTGCGCGATGCATTACAAAAGCCCACCGGGCCAATTATGTATAGCGACGCCCTTACGGTCAGCGCATTAAATCTTTATTCAGGTATACTCTCTAACGAAATTACATCAATCTCAGATTTGCAATATTTGAAAAATCTTCGACATTTGTGGATAAAAAGTAATCGCATAGAAAATTTAGAACTCCTCTCTACCCTCCCACTTGTTGAACTTGAAATAGATAATTAC
>CAYJOZ010000254.1:0-2152 GCA_964371925.1 uncultured Treponemataceae bacterium
CCAAACATATTCAAAGGTTCCAATTGACCAAACCATTGTGGTCATTACAATAAAAAGAATTGTATTCCTAATTTCAGGAAGTGTAATATGCCACATTTTTCTTAAAACACCACACCCTTCAACGTCTGCTACTTCATACAATGTAGGATCAATCTGCTGTAATCCACTCATAAATATTACCAAAACAAATCCCCACCAATGCCAGTTATCAACCAAAGCCACAGAAACAAGTACATTGTCAGGCGAAAGCCAGTCTAACATCAAAAATTCTAAGCCAAGTTTTTCAAAAATTACATTGATTCCAAAGTAAGGATTATAAAAAGTTGCAAAAATTTTACCTGCAATTGCAGCTGATATAACATATGGTAAAAAGTAAATTGTCCTATAAACAATTTGTCCTTTTTTCAATCGTGATAGGCTAAAACCTAGAACAAATCCAAGAAAAATTGGGATAGTTAAAAATATGATTGTCCACTTGACATTATTTAACAGTGCTCCAAAAAATACTGGATCTTTAAACAATTCTTTATAATTGTTTAAACCTATGAATTCTTTCGGTCCAATACCATTCCAATCCGTTAGAGATGCATATGCAGTATTCAATGCTGGAAAAACACCCATCCATAAATGATAGCAAAGGATTGGCATGATTACCAAATAGGCTAATATGTTTTCTTTCTTTTTGGGATGTAGCTTTTGCCACATAATTTTACTCTCCTTTATAAAAATAAACCGTAAGCAGTTAAGCCTACGGTTCACATCTATGCATGAAAAATGTTATGGCAATATTGGAACAAACCCAGCGGCTCGTTCCTTGTCATTGAGTTCTTGAACTCTTGCCAAGTATTCTTCTGTTGAAATATCACCTTCTAAAACACTTACGATTCCTTCGTAAATATATAACCGTGTTTCTGCTGGATAAAAAGCATAAGTAGTGTATCCATAATCACCTTGTGCTAAAACCTCGTTTAGCATTAGCCACATATTTTCAACGATAGGGTCGAGCTCACTAAATTCATCAGGAGAAATACTCATTGGCGCAACATCCAACCCGAGTTTTAAAAATTCCCCTTGAATTGAAGAATCAAGCAAGCGCCCTAAAATGTACCCTGCTAAATCTGCAGATTCGGTATCTTTCGAAACGCACCACATTTGACCAACTGCAATAGGAATATGAGGTACCTCTGTGCTATTTATTGAAGGATGTAGCATTACACCAATTTTTTCTTTTGCTTCTGTAGCAAGAGGTGTTATCCAGTAAGGAGCCCATGTACCTTCCATTTTAAACAAAGCTTTGTCATTTGTAAAAGCATTTATAGCATCATCACTAGTTAAAATATATGATTTTCCATCTGTCAAAAAGCCTTTATCATGCCATTCTTTGTAAAGATCTACTGTTTCCACAAATTTTTCATCTGTCCAAGTAGCTCCGGATTGATCTAACAGAACATCTTTCAAAAGGTCTCTACCTGTGTAGCTCATCATTACTGACAAATACCACTCTTGTGCCCAAGGCCAGTCTTGGGTACCTAGCATGATGGGAGTATAACCATTTTCAGAGGCAAGCTCTAAAGCATCATTAAATCCGTCAGCATCCATTATATCTTCTGTTGTTAAGCCTAAGCTTTTTAATATATCTTTATTATACCAAAGAACTATTCCTTCATAGCCATATGGCAATGTGTATACTGTTCCATCCACTTTAGATAAATTATATGCCCAATTACACATTGTTGTTTTCCAATCCTGCTCTTCTGCATAAGCATCTAGGTTATAAAGCAAATCAGATTTTTCATATTGCATAACATCTGCCGGAGAGTCAACGACAAAAAGGTCAGGTTTATTATTTGAGCTCATCCGAGTATTAGTAATATCCATCCCCTGACTACCTGTATATTTTAAAACATAGTCTGTATTATTTTCCATGTTATAGTCTGCAATAAAGCCTGCAAACATTGTTTCAAGTAGTTCATTTTGCTCAGCAGAAGTTGCATTATGAGAAATTTCGAATACTTGCCCATCTTCTGCTGAACCGCCAGCAAAAACCATCCCTGCACATAACAGTGCAATTACAAATAAGACAAAAATTTTTTTCATTTGTCGCCTCCTAATTATTATACATATCATACCCCCGCTTTTCTCATCTGTCAAG
>CAYJOZ010000255.1:0-2108 GCA_964371925.1 uncultured Treponemataceae bacterium
ACTTGCCAATTGTTGAAATATCTGAGTTAAACCATTTTGTTGAAATTTCAGCAATGGTTCCGTCCGCTGCCATTTCTTCAAGAATGCTTTGTACTTCAGCTTTAAGAGCTTCATCATTCTTTCTAAAACCAATACCGTATTTTTCAGAACCAAGAGATTCTTCTAGCATTACAAAGTGATTGTAGTTTTGGCTAATGCTGTAACCTGCAACAACTTTATCAAGAAGAACACCTTCAATACCTTTACTGTCTAAATCCATAAAAGCCAAAACATTGTCCTTAAACTCAATTACATCATCTAAGCTGTCTTTAAAACCTTGAGCATTGTCTAAAGCTATGCTTGCACTTGAACCAGCTTGAATACCAATTGATTTTCCAGCCAAACCTGACAAGTCTGTAATTCCAGAATCTTTTCTAACAACAATAACTTGTGCATTATCAAGATATGGTTTTGTAAAGTTAAGCATTTCTTCTCTTTCAGGAGTCATGGTAAAACCATTCCAAATGCAGTCAATCTTTCCGGTATCCAATTCTTGTTCTTTTGCTGCCCAATCAATAGGTTGTAAAATTAATTCAACACCCATTCTTTTTGCAACTTCTTTTGCAAGGTCAACATCATAGCCAACTATATTGTTTTGGCTGTCTCTAAAACCCATTGGAGGAAAAGAGTCATCAAGCCCCATAACAAACTCACCCTTAGACATTACATCTTCGAGTGATGTATCTACACCAGAATCTTTTGCCCCTCCTGCAAAAGCAGTAAGTGAAAGCAACACAGCGAGTAATAAAGCAATACTTTTTTTCATTATAAACCTCTTATTTTGTATAAATATACAATAATTATAGCAAAAACTGAATATTTAATAAAGCACTAAACGTCATAACTCTTATATTTTTCTTACTACCAAACAAAAACAGCTTCAAAAATTTCGTTAAATATAAGTGATTTCAAGGTTGAAAAATAACAAAAAAAGTGATAAAATAGACGAAGATATGTTCTATTAATTTATATAAAGAGGGATAATACATGAGTGACGAATTAGCTCCCGAAATTTTGGCATTACTCGAAAACAGCACCAAAGATTTTTCATACGATGACGAAACGATGGATATGATTGATGACTCAGAGGCATCAGTTGACCCATCAACATTAAAACCAACATCTCCCTATGCACCAGTAAACCTACTCATTAAGCAATTTCAACCTGTAGAACAATTTCTTGCAGACACCCCTCAAACAAATGTTTTTGACGACAAAGATTACTACAAAAAAGCTCTGTCAGGCGAAAATGAAAGCGCACAGCGCGTCCATACCGTGTTATCAAAATTTCTTAATTGTGAAGATCCAAAAGATAGAACTGTATATAGACAACAAATGACAAACGCTTATTGGGAGCTTTTACGTTCAGTAGCACCAAAAATGACCTCAAAAAATGTACTCGTAGCGAAGAAAATGCTTATGCGTTATGCAGTAATACTTCCATCATTGTTTACCGTTGATAACAAAGAAACTTTTTCGAAGGCATTTTTAGAAAACACTTCAAACGAACCAATATACTACCTAGACGAATGGTTTAGAGACATTGCACTTGGTAGAATCGAACTTTCTGCAACGGATGAAGCCCCTGCAAGTAGAAAACCTGCAGCAGGAAGCTCTGAAGAAACAAATCGGCTCCTGCAACTTAAAGCAAAAAGTTCTGCAAAGCTACAAACAGCAGAAAACTTTTTGACAATGAAAGAAAGTGAACGAGCAATGCTTGAATCAGAAATTCGCTCGCGCTTTGAAATACTTTCTGACCATCCTTTTATCCCAGGTGCACAACCTCATAAACAACCTATGTCCGACGCTCAAAAGAAAATGGTTTCAGAAATTAATGAAAAACTAAAAGCGCTCCTTAAAAACGATAAAGAGCTTGCAAGCTACTATAATGAATATCAAGAAGCAAAAGAAACCTGTGCAAACCTTGAACAAAAACTAGCTGTAACAGGAGATACAACACTACAAGTTAGCGGCTCAGACATTAATACAGAAATTGACACAGTACACCAAATGGCAAAAATGACCGTTGGACGCCAAGGAAATCACTTTCCCCTTTTTACAAGAGAATA
>CAYJOZ010000256.1:0-450 GCA_964371925.1 uncultured Treponemataceae bacterium
ATCTTTTTTATTATAACTGGATAAATTATGTTTATCAAGAAACTCCATATCACTTTGTTTGGGACTAGCCATGGAAAAACAAACTATAGGTTATTATGATTCGTTCGATGTTGCCGTAGTAGGAGCAGGACATGCAGGACTTGAGGCAGCTCTAGCAAGTGCAAGAATGGGAAACAAAACAATTGTTATTACACAATCAATAGATGCCATTTGTCGGCTTTCTTGCAACCCCTCTATCGGTGGAATTGCAAAAGGAAATATAGTTAGAGAAATTGATGCTCTTGGTGGCGAAATGGGAAAGATAATTGACCAATCAATGCTACAGTTTCGCCTTTTGAATAAAAGCAAGGGTCCCGCAGTACAAGCACCAAGAAGTCAGGCAGATAAAATTTTATATGCAGATATTGCACGAAAAACACTTGAATCACAAGAAAACATTTATATGCTGCA
>CAYJOZ010000256.1:460-2091 GCA_964371925.1 uncultured Treponemataceae bacterium
GATACTGTAGTAGATATCGAAGCTATTGAGGCAGATAAAAACAGCAATCGAGAACAAAAAATTACGGCACTTATAACACAACGAGGAAGGCGCATTTCAATTCGTTCTGCTGTTTTAACAACGGGAACTTTTTTGGGTGGCAAAATTTTCATTGGTCAATATGACGAGAGTTGTGGAAGGCTTGGAGAGCAAGCCGCTTTTGGATTAACAGAGGCTCTGAATAGATTAGGCTTTTCGACAGGACGATTAAAAACAGGTACTCCACCAAGAATTATACGTAGTAGCATAGATTTTTCTAAACTAGAAATACAAGAAGGTGATAAAAAAATAATCCCTTTTTCGTTTGACACTCAAAAAGTGGAAAGACCTATGGTACCGTGCTATCTAACGTACACCAACGAACACACACACCAAGTAATTCAAAAAAACATAGGATTATCACCTCTTTTTTCGGGAAAAATTAGTGGGACCGGGCCACGATATTGTCCCTCCATCGAAGATAAAGTTGTTCGCTTTGCAGACAGAGAACGGCATCAATTGTTTTTAGAGCCTGAAAGCTTAATGACAGAAGAAATGTATCTTAATGGTTTTTCCTCTTCCCTTCCCGAAGATGTGCAAGATGCTTTCTTGCGTACTATGGATGCATTTAAAAATGCAATAATCTCAAGGCCGGGCTATGCTGTTGAATATGATTATATAGACCCAACAGAACTTTTTTCAAGCTTGGAAACCAAAAAAGTTGCAGGTCTTTTTACTGCAGGGCAAATTAATGGAACCTCAGGCTATGAAGAAGCGGCAGGACAAGGTCTCATAGCAGGTATAAATGCAGGTTTGTATGCAAAAGCGCATACATCGCTTTGTGGAGATCATCTTCTAGAAACAGATAAAAATGGAAACATAACAAGCACTGCTGGTCATAAGGATAGAGTTCACGATGTGCCGATGTATGAGCCAATAGTATTGGGTCGAGACGAAGCATATATCGGAGTACTCATTGATGACTTGGTTACGCTTGGGACAAAAGAACCATACAGAATGTTTACTGCACGCGCAGAATATAGATTAAAACTGCGCCATGATAGTGCAGACGAAAGGCTTTTTCCAAAAGCATACTCAGTGGGATTAAAAACACAAGAACAAATGGCAAAGTTAAGCACTAAGCTTGAATTAAAAAAAGAAATAATAACGCTTTTTGAAAAAGATGGAACTTTAGCAAATGAAGAAACACTTTTTCAAAGCGAGTTAGCCGGTAAATACCCCAGTGAAATTTTGGAAGCTGCAGCAATTGATTTTAAATACAAGCATTATGTAGAAAAGCAAGATAAACGAATAGAAAAAATGCGAAAAATGGAAAACGCAAAAATTCCTGAAAACTTTGACTATGCAAGCATAGCGAGCCTTTCAAATGAATCACGGCAAAAACTTGAAAAAATAAGACCGAAAACACTTGGGCAAGCAAGTAGAATTTCTGGTATAAGAAACTCCGATGTAATGCTCTTGATGGTATATTTACGCTAAAAAGTTACTTTTTTTTATGTTGTTTTTTTCTTACTAAAAATTCCTTAGCAGTTTTTTTACTTTCTTTTTGTGCTCTTTGCATATAAAGAGAATAAAGGGATTCTTGGCTTCTT
>CAYJOZ010000257.1:0-2057 GCA_964371925.1 uncultured Treponemataceae bacterium
CTGCAATGATAAGCGCATACGGAATATCTACATCAATTTCTTTCATAGGAATTTTCAAAAACTCATGATACACCGTAACCGCATCTACAACTGAAAGGGCTTTTCGTTTCATAAGTGAACTTAAAGCATTTCCTATTTCAAAATTGAGGCAGGTTGGTGCAAATAAGTTCATGCCCTCAACTTTTTCACGAATAGTGAATCCTTCTTCCTCATTTAAGAGTACCGATAAAATAACGCAAGCATCACAAATTACATCTGTATTCATATGCCTATTGTACAATAGTACAGGTTGCTTGTCAAGAGGAAAAGAAGTACTAGTACCTTGTAATTAGTAATTAGAAACTAAATTCCAAGCATATACAAACTCTATCATATACTGCTGAATATTATTAAACCACTTTTCTTGAAAGCGAACCGCATCTACGCCAATGTAGCGCCAGTGCCAAGATTCCCATACATAACCAGTAACAATTTCATATTCTGGTGGAAACGAAAGAGACCATCCAAAACTTGGCGCGTGTTCGTGTACCCAAAGGCCAGCTTTGGTGCTTGCGAAATCGTTGGTAATGCTTCCAAAATCAATAACGGTGCCAAGCTGATGTTGGCTTCTTCCTGGCCGTGCAGAATCACGCTCTGCCATTTCAAGTCCATAGTTTTGTACATTGCGTTCAAACACAATAGCTTGATAATCGTATGATCGATAGGTTGAGCTTACTAAAAGGGTAATGCCATCATTTGCAGCAGAAGTTGCCATTTCACTTAGAGCTTTTTCAACAGGTGCTCTTAAAGACAAATCCAAGCGGTTAAGCATGTAGTTTCCATTTTCTGCTGTTTCTTGGGTAAGTTCAACAATATTCGGCGGTGTATATCCTTCAGGTAAGCTTACTTGCTTATCAGCTCTGAGCAAAAAACTTGCTATATCGTATTCGTCATCAGCCATTGCTTTATCGGCTTGTAACACTTTCTCTAGATCGTATAAAAAAGCTTCTTTATTAGCAAGAATGTTCTGCGTTATACTTGGCGCTTCACCCTTTTTGTTTGTAAAAGGATTATTAGTTTCAAGTAATGTGGTGAGCTTTTGCACATTAGCTTCGAGCTTTAATTGCTCAGTTGTTTTTACCGGCTCTTGCGCTACTTCTTCGTTTTCTGAACAAGAAAGTGAAAAGCTAGTAAGGATAAGTATTGTTAAAAGTGTAAATATGTTTTTCATGAATTCTCCATTTGTTCTTAGTATTGTACAAGATAAAGGGGATTTTTTCAAGTGAAAGGTTTTTTTTGTGGCAAAAGCATTACTAACCTTGTGGTGGGTAAAGCGAAGAAGGAGGAAACCACAGATTTGTATGGGGCTCATTTTAGGGTAGGGATTAGTCAAACTTAGTTGATTACACAGATTATTTTTTTGTTTTCATCTAGTTTTATGCTTCACAAAAAATCCTAAAAGGTGTAAGATAAAAAATCCTATTAATCTGCGTAATCTGTGGATACTTCATGACTGGCAGACCATAAAAAAACTTCCAAGTGGTATTGGAAGTTTTTTACTTTAATTATTCAATTCTGAAAGTGACTTGACAAAAAGCAAGTGCTGCATTATATTTTACTTATGGAGGCACTAATTTATGTTATCAATAAAAGTTATAGCAGTTACACCTCTTACCGATGCTAATTTACTCGTTTTTTTTGAAAATGGTGAGGTAAAAAAGTTTGATATAAAACCAATCATTAAAGATTACCCAGAATATGAATTATTACTTAACCCAGATGTGTTTAATCTTGTACAAGTAGAAGCTGGCGGTTATGGTATCAGTTGGAATGAAGATTTAGATTGTTCCGAAGGGGAATTGTATGAAAATGGTGTTTCAATTCCACTTTCAACTGATGATTTTATCTTATTTACCCGATTTAGTGTGATTAATACTCAAGAGGCTTCAACTCTTCTTAATTGCACCCGACAAAATATAGATGACCTCATTAAACGAAATAAAATTATACCGATAAAAGTATATCCCAAAAATAAGTTGTTTCTAAAAGCAGATATTGAAAGGCGTTTGTAAAAATAT
>CAYJOZ010000258.1:0-2047 GCA_964371925.1 uncultured Treponemataceae bacterium
ATTACATATATTACGTACCACTTGTAGTGCCATGAGAGTTTTGTCATAGGAATATTTTTCCCATAGTCTGTCGTATTCTGCATGTACACTTTTCCATGTTATATGTTTTTTTTGAGTTATTTCATTTCGTAGCTGTAAAAGATCCTTGTCTAGTATAAGCTGCCCACCTACATTATGCCATATACAATTTGAAGCATCAGAATCTACACACAAAAGATCTGTAATTGCAATTTTGCATGCTAAAGAATGCTCTGCTATAGTCTTTATACTAAAGAATAAAAGCATTTGAGTATAGGCTTTATATGCTTCTGCAACTTTTATAATGTGTACCGCTATTTTTGTTCTCTCCATATTTTCGCCAATTACGTTTATATTTTTTATTACTTCAGGTTTACTTGTAAGATAATTTTTACCCCTAGATTTTATTTCTTCTTCACTTGAGGGCAAATCTTCACCTAAATGGGCATATATAGCTTTCCCTGTCCATAATTCTAAAAGTGAAACTGCTGATAATATTTCTTGTACTGTGTCTGGTGCAAGATAGTCGGTAACTATATGCTGTTCTACGTGTTTTCTCTTGTCACGACTTTTGTATTTCCATGAATTTCTTTCGAGTGCATACATATTGTACATCCAATAGTATGCAGGCATTACTTCTAGTCTCCCATGTTGGGAATTTCGAATGACGAGACTGAATGGAAGCATGATATTCATTTCGTTTGGGTAATTACCCTTTGTAATGAGGGTAAAGCAAGCAAAACGACTATTGTGCTTTAGTGTGGATGAGAGCCCTGGCCAAAAGCCTCTGCCTGCAATTATTTCACCATCATTTCCCCTGCTATTATGATTTGAGCCAACCGTCGCTCCTGCCGCCATATTAGACTGGCCCATAATCATTGTTGCTATTAAAAATGAATTATTATGATGTTGTTCATGACTAGGAAAAACTAAATTATTTAAAACCTCACAGCAAGAGACCGTTGAATTATCTCCTAGAACAGAGTGGATAAGACGTGCCCCATATTTTAGACTACAATTATTGCCAATAACAAAACGTACTGCTTTTGAACCATAAAAAATGTGACACCCAAATCCTATAATGCCGTTTACTAGTTCAACGCCTTCTCCAATCTGTGTGATTTCTGTCTCATCGGACTTTATTGCAACATTTTTAATTTTGTTTGCACCTTTTATATATGCATAAGAGCCTATGGTTGTATCTTTTATTGTTAAACAGTTTTTTATTACTGCTTGTTCTCCAATAAGCGCATATGACCCTCTTCTGGTATCATAAGAGTTTTGAGTAATGTTAAAAAGTGCGTCGATAAACTTTTTTTCATCACGGAAAATTGTCCAAAGATACGCATCAGCACAAATCATATCATAGAAGGGGAGGATGCTTCTTCCACCAGCTTCATTAAGTGTATCTATCCAAACACGCACACTTTCGTCTTCACCTTCTTTTAGTATACCGGTTCCTGCTTTGCAGTGGTTTGTTGCGGCAAGTTCACCTACATTTGATAACATAACTAAATTTGAAATAATATAATGTGCTATATGAGGACAATTATGTATAGCTACATGATCTCCAATATCACAAGAAATAATGCAGCTTTCAGTAATTCCTTCGGAAATAGTAAAATCATGGTATTGCAAAAAACCATTCCCAATACTACCTATTCTAACTAAACCATAAAAAGAAGAATTTTTTATAGCTAATGGGTTAAACTCATCAGAAACTAGTACATCATTCCAGTTTGAACTGGTGTTACCGTTTTTCTCCAACTCTTCTATTTGTTTTTTTGTTAAATTTTTCCATTTTTTATGGGGATTTTGTTCGTTTCGTATATAATATTCATCTTTTCCAGTTGGTATATAAGGTGAGTCAATAAAATTATAACCAAAGGTGCTTTTGTTTGCATTGTAATATACACTCATTGCATAATAATATCAAGAATGACATCTTTATACAAGAGAGAAAAAGGTCATTTTAAGCCTTATTTTATCATATTTCGCATCTTATCGAGTGTTTCTGGACTTAAAATGT
>CAYJOZ010000259.1:0-2016 GCA_964371925.1 uncultured Treponemataceae bacterium
TACGATTTTGATATTAATTATTGAGGCTTTTGGATTTTTTCCAAAAGCCTTTTTTATGCAACCAAAAAAATCTGTGGTTTCAACATCTTCCCCGCTATGCCCGCCACATTCGTAATTAGGAATTAGGCATTCGGAATTACAAAACTTTTCCCCTTTGTCAACTCCACAACATAGTCATGTAAGCCTTTAAGTTCTGGTTCAATTACCATACCGTTAATTGAAATATCAACGGCAAAGTCTTCTTCAACATCACAAACGCTCAAAGTTTGCAAATGCCGTTTTGCAAGTTCGTATTGATCATAGCTTATAGAAAATGAAAAAGGGACTCTTTCAACTAATTCCTCTGTTTCGATAAGATCAAGAACTGCCTTTGCGGATTCTGAATAGGCTTTAACAAGCCCACCTGTTCCTAAAAGAGTTCCACCAAACCATCTTGTCACACTTACTAAAATGTTAGTACACTTTTTACCTTTGAGTACATCTAAAACAGGTCGGCCAGCAGTGCCCGAAGGCTCTCCATCATCACTCATACCATATACTTCAGCATTTTTACCAACAGCAAAGGCGTGTACAACATGATTTGCGTCGCTATAGAGTTCTTTTAAGGATTTTAATTTTTCTCGTGCTTCAATTTGTGTTGCTACTGGAAATGCTTCTGCCAAAAAACGAGAGTTTTTAAAAAAAAGTTCGGTATGAGTTGGCTTTAATAAGATATCCATTCACGTTACTTACTATCGTCACTTGCAATTTCATCATTCTCTAAATCATGATAATCAGGCAGACTAATGATCCTTTTATCTATTTCATCAATTGCAATGGGTGAGTCAAAATATGCTACATACCATGAGGCGAATGCAATGCTAAATCGCATCACACTAATATAAGCACAAATTAAATATGAATAACTAGCTGTAGAAAGAATAAGATTTAGTAAAGTGTCTGAAAAACCGAGATTTGGTATAAACATAGGAGCTTGCATTATAATTAAGCTTAGTATCGCAGCTGGAAGAAAAAAACTTGAACATCGAAAGCAAAAACCAACAAACTCTAGCTTTCTATGACGGGTAATCTCTATACTCTTTTTCAAGGCTTCTTTTACAGAAATCCTCGAATTTTCATATAATAAAAACCACCCGAAACCAAAATTTATATATAATATACAGAGAATTATGAGTGATGACACCATTAATATTACCATCAATATACTTAATTCAATTTGCATACTAATAATATTGCTATTTAATAAGAACCTCAATAAAACGCTAATAGCTACAAGCGAAAGCACAAAAATCCCTGTAAAAATAATTCCAAAAAAAGCGGCTCTTTTAAAATCTCTAAAGCCTGCAAAAAGATGCCCCAAAACTGCATACCTTCTCGTGTACAAAAGGAAAACTAGTACAAAAAAACCATATTGCACAACATATTGCATAGTAGAAAAGCCAATAGTAGAAAGTATGAGAGAGACACCTGAAGATATAGTCATAGAAGAAGATACGATAGATGTAAGAACAGGTTGCATGGAAAGAGACATGATTACAGCAGTCATTAGGCCCACTAATAATAACGAAATCACCAATTTAGGCATATTTTGAGCCATGCATAGTTTCACTCTATGCACTAAGTCCTTTGTCATACACTACTCCTTACCATATTATAATAGCTCTAACTGAGCTTTTCCCTTTGCTTTCACAACAGCCACTTTTTGGGTTTCTTTTGAGGCTAACCGTACCCCTTGTGCTTTCAAGCCCTTTTCTTCATAATTTTCAGCTTTGAATTCTTCTTCAAGAATTTTTAGCCGAGGCTTTTTTACATAATGAAGTTTAAAGTCAAATTTCTTTCTCATGTCGACATGAAGTACTGTACACCCTGGTGGCGTAATTTGATAATCTCTGTTTAATATAAACTGCCCTATTCTACAGCGCTTTATGTAAGCATAATTTGTTTTAGGATCTTTATAAATTACCGTAAACAATACTTTAGAAAGTTCATCTTTATCGGATAGTCCACAATACCACA
>CAYJOZ010000260.1:0-2015 GCA_964371925.1 uncultured Treponemataceae bacterium
TATGCAAAATATGTAGAAATGTCAAAAAATGTTTCTTTTAAGAGAAAAGATTTTTTCCCAAGTTGGAAAGAAATAAAAGAAATTGGATTTTTAACATACATAAAAAGTTCCTTGATTGGATACTTTATTGGAATCCTTCCTGGAGCAGGTGCTGCAATGGCGGCTTTTGTTTCTTACGTTGAAGCCAAGCGCTCTTCTAAAACCCCTGAAAAATTCGGTAAGGGTAGTACAGAAGGTATTGTGGCAAGTGAAGCTGCTAATAATGCTGTTTGTGGTGGAGCTTTAGTTCCTATGTTGTCTTTGGGTATTCCAGGAGACGGTACAACTGCAATTATTCTTGGTGTTTTATTGGTATATGGTATTGTGCCTGGACCAACAATGTTAGCAACACAACTTTCAACCATTGCTCCTATGTACATGGCATTGCTAGTATCGGCTGTAATTCTCTTGCCTTTGTCATTGTTTGCTTTTGGTCCATATTACTTAAAAATTGCAAGAATCCCGCGTATTACATTGTATAGTGGTATTGCGGTAATTGCTATTCTAGGTGTATTTGCTGCTACTAACTCAGTATTCCAAATGGGTATTTCTGTAATTATTGGTATAATCATGTATGTGTTAAAAAAAGAAGGCGTTCCAGCTGTACCTTTTATTTTAGGTGTAATATTAGGACCTTTGTTTGAAGAGTATTTAAGAACTTCTTTAACACTCAGCAGTGGAAACCCTATGATCTTTTTTACAAGTATAGACAGTGTAGTATTTTTAGTTTTAACCGTTATATTTATTATTGTTCTTAATCGTCCAGAAAAAAAGAAACAAGAAGAGAAGTAAGATGATTAATAATAAGAATATAATTAAAGAGAAAATAAAAAATAATGAGAAGTGCTTGGTGGCTTGGGCTCAAGCGAGTAGTAATATTACGGCTGAAATACTTGCATCAAGCGGATTTGATGGAGTGCTTATTGACATGGAGCATGCTCCTGGTGACTTTGATAAACTTATTACACAGTTGCAAGCACTAAATGGCTATTCTGCTGTTCCCATAGTTCGGGTGGCATGGAACGATTCTGTGCTCATAAAAAAAACACTTGACGCAGGAGCTTATGGAATTCACGTTCCATATGTAGATACTGCAGAAGAGGCACGAGCTGCTGTTGCAGCTTGTAAATATCCACCTCATGGAATACGTGGACTAGCTGCAAGCCCTAGGGCTGCTTGCTATGGAAATAATTCCCCAGAGTATTTTAAGAGAGCAAATGAGGATATTTTAATAGTTGTTTCAATTGAATCTCTTAAAGCTGTAGAAAATATAGATGAAATACTTGCTGTTGAAGGCATTGATGCAGTCTTTATTGGGCCAGCAGATTTATCTACAAGTATGGGACATCTTGGAAACTTCAATATTCCTGAAGTGCAAGAAAAAATTCACTTTGTTGAAGAAAAAATTATAGCCTCAGGTAAAAAGCTTGTTGGTTTGGGTATGGATTGGGAAACTGCACAAAAGAAATTTGATAAGGGTGCCTCAATTGTGTTAAATATGTCAGATACAACAACGTTAGGTGCTATAGCACGTGAAAAAGTGTCACTTTTTAAAAGCAAGTATAACTAAGGAGAAAAAATGAACTATTTTCAAAGAGTTGCAAAAACAACTCCAACTAAGTTTTGGGTAAACAATGTAACAAGAGAACAAGCAACAATTTCATTGCCTGCAGGAACTACCGGTTGTACACAGAATCCTGCATACACATGGAAAATGCTTACCCATGAAACAGAGAAAGTGTATGCTACAGAAGAATTAAAAAAAATCATGGCAAATTGTGCTGATGATAAAGAAGTAGCACGTGAGTTTCAACGAGTGCTAATTAAAAATATTGCTGATATTTTTATGCCTTTGTATAAGGAAAGTCACGGAAAATATGGTTATGTTAGTATTCAATCAGATCCTTTTGAAGAACACCACTGGGAATTCATTGTTGAAGATGGATTAAAAAGTGCAGCTTTAAATCCCAATGTGA
>CAYJOZ010000261.1:0-2015 GCA_964371925.1 uncultured Treponemataceae bacterium
CAATTTTAAATCTTTTAGTTTTTCTGTCATTGAAACTTTATAAATATGAGGATTTAAAATTCTTTGAAATGTTGCATCTAAGCAAGCAAGGTTTTCTTTTACTCGGCTTCTGCTTATTAATAATTGCTGTTTTTCAGGTAATCTCTCTCTTGTTCTTTTCCCTTGGTCGAGCCGCTTTTTTAGAAGCATTTCAACTTTTGCCGGAGAAAAACTAAACTGTCGATAATCTACTGCAAGGTGAAAAAAACGGCGTTCTGTATTTTCTTCTAATAGTTCGTCTTCTAGAGCTAAGACATCAGCTTTGAACATACCGTCGTTGTCATACAGTCGCCAAACATTTTTGATTCCAGGATTTGTTGTTTTTGCAGGATTATCAGAAAATTTCATAGTTGCAATTAACGAATCCCCATTTGGGTTATGGCGAGCTGCCAATTTATATACACCGGTGAAAGATGAGTCCTTGCCACCAGTAACCATGTTTGTTCCAACACCCCAAATATCTATTGGCACATTCTGCGAAACAAGTGTTTCGATAATTTCTTCTGTTAAATCGTTAGAAACAGATATAGTTGCTTTTTTGAGGCCTGCTTTGTTTAGCTCTTTTCTAACTTCGGTTGAAAGGTATTGCATGTCCCCTGAATCGAGTCGTACCCCAAAATTGTGCCCTTTTTCCGTTAGCTTTTTTCCAACGATAATTGCATTTTTTACACCTGATTTTAGCGTATTATGTGTATCCAGTAAAAATGTGCATGAGTCTGGATACATTTCGGCGTAGGCTTCAAATGCTTCTAGCTCTGATTCAAAGGACATTATCCAAGAGTGAGCCATTGTTCCTACAACAGGAATGCCGAACTCTTTGCCTGCGAGTGTATTGCTAGTAGTAGTAGCGCCTCCAATATAGGCCGCACGTGATGCACTCATTGCTCCATCAAAGCCTTGTGCCCGCCTAAGTCCAAACTCCATTACATGTGAATCTTTTGAAGCAATGACCATTCGAAGTGCTTTTGTTGCAATGAGACTTTGGAAATTTAATTGATTAAGCACTAATCCTTCTATGATTTGAGCTTCGATTAGACTCGCATGAATACGTACTAAGGGTTCATTTGGAAAAACTATGGTGCCTTCATCCATTGCATACACAGAGCCAGAAAATGTAAAACTTTGTAAATAATCTAAAAAATCTGAGTCAAAGCGGCCGAGTGATTTTAGAAAAGCAATGTCACTTTCAGAAAATTGAAACGTTGTTAGTGCATCTAGTAGTGTTTCAATACCTGCAAAAACAGCAAAGCCGCCATCAAAAGGATTTCGGCGAAAAAAAACGTCGAAAACACATTCGTGATTCATGTTTTTTTTCCAAAAACCCTGAGCCATAGTTAGTTCATAAAAATCGGTAAAAAGTGCGCTAATAGGAAGTTTGTGTTCTTGCATGGTTATTTTTTCCATGCCTTAGTAATTTCGCAAATGTATACCCTATGAAGGCCTTCTTTTGAGTACCATTTTTCTTTGCTTTCGGTGTCTAAAAATGATTCATCTTTCAACATATCGATGTATAGCTTTTTGCACTCAAGAACGAGTGTTGCTTGTTCGAAAGAAACAGAATTATTATCTGTTTTAATTGGAGCGAGACCTGTCTCTTTTGCTTTATCACAGTCCCTGCCTGACTTTGCACCACAAAAAGCAAGAGTTTTTTTATATTCTTCTGGAAAAAAAGAAAGGGTCATTGTATCGTTATTTTCTGTAAACTCGTATGTAAAGCGTTCTGGTCGAACAAAAACAAATGCTACAGGTTTATTCCAAAGGTAGCCTAACCCACCCCAACTTGCAGTCATGGTGTTCCATGTTTTGTTTGTGTCTGAAAGAGCACCCGATGTAACAAGCATCCATTTGTTGGCAAGAAGGTCGATTGCATTTTCTTGCATAGCTTTTGGGTCTATTGATGTAAAACCTTTCATAATATAAGCCTCCGCTAAAAGTATAGGCTTAGTGTACTTAAGAATAGAGGATTGGTCAAGTGT
>CAYJOZ010000262.1:0-1134 GCA_964371925.1 uncultured Treponemataceae bacterium
ATTTTAATTTATTATAATGTTGTGAAAACACTTTAAAAAGAGCACTTGTATCTTCAGATCCAAGGCCTTGTCCGTGCGCTATCTCATTATACATCTGTGCTGCCCCAGCTATTACAGACGGTGCATCAGCATCTTTTGCCATTTGCAAAGCAAGTTTTGCATCTTTAATTAACAAGTCTACAGTGAATGCAGGGGTGTTATATGCATCATTTACAATACATTTTCCAACCTCTCGAAACAATCCACTCACGGTTGCCGCTGATGAGCTTGCCACGGTTTCATAAAAAACTTCTTTAGCAATACCTACATGATCACAAATTGCCATTACTTCAGATGAAATCGCATTAATACAACTGAACATTAGTTGATTTAACAACTTAACTGCATTTCCGCAACCTGAATCTCCGACATAAAGCGCATCGGCCGCAAAACAAAGAAGAACTGGCTTAACCTTTTCTAATGCATCTTTATCACCACCAGTTGGTAGCAACCATTTTCCTGTTGCAGAAGGTCGCCCCAGAATTGGGCAATCAAGATAAGCAACACCTTTTTCACTCAATCGATCAGAAATTCCTCTTGTAGTATTTGGATCTACAGTACTTGTATCAATTACTACATGATCTGATGTTAAAGAACTGTATAACCCATTGTCTCCAAATATAACATCTTCCAATTGTTGTATTCCAGGCAATGATAATAAAATTATATCTGCATTTTTAACTACCTCAGCTAAAGAACTTGCACCTTCAGCACCCATCTGCTTGGCTCTATCCACTGCAGCCTCAAATGCATCATATGCAAGAACCGTATACCCTTTTGCAATCATTGTTTCGAGCATACAGCAACCCATTCGCCCACAGCCCACTAATCCTATTTTTCCAATTGGCTTTTTAGCACCTGTCCAACACGTCATATAACAATCCTCCTTCAGAATCCTTTGGTATATCAATATTTAAAAGTGTACAAAGCGTTGGCGCAACATCAATAATTTTTGCAGGGTGCTTACGTTCGTAATGCGATACCCCTGGACCGGACATAACCATACAAGCATGCATATCATGCAAAGAAGGTAAAGCCAAATGAACTCCGGTAAAATTTTGACATAATACTGCTTGCTCATATAATTCAGGATTA
>CAYJOZ010000262.1:1144-2013 GCA_964371925.1 uncultured Treponemataceae bacterium
ATCCGTTCTGTCCAATCTCTATACTTAATAGCTGTTCTGTAAATAAATGGATGAGACATATATCCCGGCTTCCAAGCATATAATACATCACCCACTCTATCAAAACCCGGACCTTCAAAAATTCCAAGCGTCGCAGCCTCTTTCTTTTTAATTGCTAGTGCCACAACTTGCTCGCCTGTCTCAGGGTTGCGCATATTTAATAAACATCTAATTATTTCTTCTTGTACTCGCTCAAAATCTTCTGGATCGACAATACCCTGTGGGTCCCTTCCTTTTAAGTTAACAAAAATATGGGCATGACAAGGCTCTAAGGGATGACACTTTGTATTTTCCCAGTTAATACTTAAATTACTTGGGTCATCTGTGCTTAAGTCTAAAACATAATCAAGCAACCCCGCTCGTGATAAATGTTCTTTTACGTATGGATTCCAATCTAAATGTGTCATACCATGATCAGATATAAGAATTACATACGTATTATCCAAATCTACATTTTCTAATATACGTCCAATATTATCATCTACTTGTCGATAAGTTTCGCGAATCATATCCCAACAGAAATCAGCTTTTGATTCGTCGTATACTCTTGCCTTTGGCTCAATTCCAGAATACAATACATGCTCAACGTGGTCTATAGTTCCAACCCAAGAGAATGCCATGTCCCATTCTTGAGTTTTCAATACATGGCTTGTAGCATTTCCCCACCAGTCTGCATGTAACCCAAGCTGTTCTAAATATAATTCAGAACTCATCCATCCATCCATAAATGCCCATGGATCATCTACTTCCATATAGGCGCCTGCAACCTCTTCAACTTCTTTTGTTAATGAGGCAGGAACAGAATAAGCATCTGCCATATTAATTGCGCT
>CAYJOZ010000263.1:0-1977 GCA_964371925.1 uncultured Treponemataceae bacterium
GACACATTGCTTGACACCGTATTGAGCCTAAAACGATAATTTCGTAAAAGTTGACATAGCTCGCTTACGCTCCCTGCTCTAAGTAGCATAGCAAGTGAGAAGAACGAGTCCTTGTCAACTTTTACTACTGACTATCGCGCTAATCGAAGCGTATAGAATAGCTCGATAGTCAATTTTATTTTACTATAGTGCCCTCCATGGCACGATTAATAGAGCTTGGTTGATTTTTTAATCTTCCAAGCTCTTTTTTTTGTTTTGGGCGCCACCCGCATGGCAACACACAGGTTGCCATGTACGGGTCGGTCTGCGGCTTCAATCTTTTTGCCTTGCAAAAAGGATATCCGCCTCCGCCCTGGCGCATTGCGTAATTGAAACTCTGTCACCCGAACCATTGTACATTACACATTATTAAATGTCAGTCCACTGTTTTTTTATGACTTGAAAACTTTATAATAATTCTGTAAAATAAAGCTGGAGTGAATATGAATAACATAAAGTTTGTGATAGCAAAATTATTGATGTGTTTTGGACTGCTCTTTTTTAGCATATCTTGCGCTACATTCGGATCAAATGTAACACTGGCCAATGATATTTCTATTGTTGAAACTGAAGAGCGAATGTTTTGGGAAATCCATGGTATTGCAGAAGATGGCTCTGTATCAACAATATATATACAAGGAACAATACATGTTGGAGATGAAAGACTCTCAGAGCTTTCTCCTTACGTGCTTAACGCCTTTGAAACATCAGACAGGCTTGTAGCAGAAATAGGCTCTAAAGAGATGGGTGAAGCAATGTTAAAAATAGCCGGATTAGCGCTAGCAAGTGCAGACTTTTCTCGGGATGTTTATAGTTTTTTTAATGCTCAACAAAACAAGTATTTAATTGCTAATTTTAGCAAAACTGATTTGGATAATATTAAGATGCTTGAGCCATGGGCTATTTCTTCTCTTCTGATTGATAAAGCCATGATTGACTCTGGGTATACTTCAGAACGTGGTTTAGATAATGTTTTCTATGATAAGGCTAAGGAGCTCGATAAAACCGTGGAAGGTTTAGACGATATGCAAGCCCAGTTAGATTTAGTTACATATGCGGACTTTACCTTTGATGAGCAAGTTTTACTTGTTGGCCTAATGATTGATGAGGCTAGATCAGTTGATCAAGCTGAACTTTTACACATAATGTATCAAGTATATTTAGACGATGATAAGCAAAGTCTGACAGAACTTCTTTCTGACGACTTAGAAAATGAAACGGAGCTCGATAAACGTTACAACAAGTTGATTATGGATGACAGAAATGAAATTTGGGCAGAAACTATTGTCTCCTACATAAATGAAGGTGGTACAACGTTTATTTTTGCAGGGGCTGCGCATTTTTTAGTTGAAAAGACAGTATTTGATTATCTTGAGGAATATAGATAATTAGGGACCTCTAATAACTCTGTTAGCTTTTAGAGGTTCCCGACGAGTTTTCAGTATTAGTAGCTTTATATGATAAAAAAAATAGTACACATTTTTTTCCATACTATGTTAGTGTTTCTCTGTTTTGCAATACATGCCCAATCGCAAAATCAGTTAGAAAATGCTTTAAATGCTAGCGGTCAACGTACATTTACATTGGAAAACAACATAACATTTGATTTCGGCCGCTATGGTTCGATTTTTGATGACGGCGGTGAACTCACTCTAGAAGGTAACGTAGATACTGCAGTTAATAATCCCTCTAATGCCTTTACCTTTACGAGTACTACTGGCGCTTTTTTGGAGGTGTTTGATACTTCTACATTAAATCTTACAAATATTAAAATAAGTGATAACACTTCAACCGGTACTAACTTCATTTCAAATAACGGTACTTTGAATATTGCAAATTCAATTTTTTCTAACAATTTGAACGGTCAGATAACAAGTGTAATTTCAAACTTTGGAACTCTTGTTGTTGATGGATCACTATTTGAAACCAACAGTGTAG
>CAYJOZ010000264.1:0-1497 GCA_964371925.1 uncultured Treponemataceae bacterium
CTGCGCTATAACTGCTTCTTGAATGACTTCTTCTAAAACTTCAGTTTCTTCAATTACTTCTTGTTTTGCTACTGTAGCTTCTCTTTGCGCTTCCCTTGCATTTTGCTCAGCAACGATGGCTTCTGCTTCTTTAATTTCTACAAGCTGTTTTCGCTCATCAATACCTCTGTCGGGATCTTCTTGCATAGATTCAACAACTTCTGTGTCTGAAATAATACTAGTATCTACCGTTCCTAAACCTCCGTCAAGAGATGCTAGAGGAATAACTATTTGTGTGTTTCCTGGCCAGTCTTCATAGTTTAATGAAAGACCAACGCTTTCTTGTTCGAGGTAACCCAATACCACGGGCTTATATTTTTCAGTAAAAACATCAAGTTGATTTCTGTATACTGCGTTATATACGGTCGCAAAAACTGCAATTGTATCCGAAACTTCAGGTGAATAATTATAAGCTCCCTGTAAATATCCAGAAATAATTCGTCTTACATTATCTATATGGTCAACAAGCGCATCTTCACCTAATACAAGAATATCTGCATCAAGACCGTTTGGATTGTCAGGGTCTACCGCGTGTATTACAGAATACCGGTTGGGGTCTCCAAGTGTTTGCAATATTTCAGCATCTTCACTTACTGGGAAAGCAATACCAGAACCAATATTTACTATTTCGTCTGCAGTACTAATAATATCATGAGGACCTTCATAATTTACAAATATTACCGACGTTTCGTCTCCTGCAGATTCAAGCTCTATTCTGTCTACTTCCAATGAGAAAGCAGGTAAACAAAGCAAAAGTAATACTATAGCCGTACATATGTTTTTCATAAAACCCCCATTCTATTACCATTATATAATAATTTTCGAAAAAAATCCAGTACTTTATTAATTTTCAAGCTCAATAAACGAATATAATGTTTCACTTACTTTCTTTTGAACTGCTACACTTTTGCTCGTTTGAAGCATACTAGTAAGAATTTCTTTTCCCCTTTTTGTTAAGGCAGGCCTACCCATATAGTGACAAATTGCGTACACTGCATCGCATAAAGAAAGGAGCTTGGGATCATATGCTATATTTGCCGCAACTTCAAAAGCAAGTTGAATATAATAAGGGTCGATTTCATTTTGCAATATTAGTGGCACAATATGCGTGTAGTCTGAACTTTGAAACAATGATGAAAGCATATAGATTTGAGACTTTTCACCAAAATGTATGTTTGTAACAAAACTTGAATACTCATTGTTATACTCAAAAAGGGCATTATCAATAGTTCTTTTGTATTCTAGTTCTTTAACACCATAATTCCCTGTTTTTAATTGCTCTAACATTGTATTCAAATTATGTAAATGCCTTGCAGTGCTCTTAAACTGTGAATATGTTTTAAAATCGGTAGCTGCACTTGGTACATTCTCCAGTATCATTTCTTGTTCAAAAAGCTTATAACCTGCAATTACCCAGTTAGGACGAGCAACAATAACATATGCAGAGCGAGTAACTAT
>CAYJOZ010000264.1:1507-1976 GCA_964371925.1 uncultured Treponemataceae bacterium
AACACCACCCTTGCTTCCTGAGCTATATGAAGAAACATAGCTTGCATTTGCTAACACATATGAATCACCTATAAAGGAAACTGAGACATCATCGTAGTTAAGATTTTGGGAAATACTTGTACTCCAGAGTAAGGTTTGTTTATCTAGTGCATATTCAGAAATAGTGTTATTTGTAAACAGAACGCAGAATCCCTCATTTCCAACAGTAATACTTTTAGGTGTAACGCCCTCTTGAAGATAAAAAACAGATGCCGTTGTTTTTGTTTTTCCGTCTATTACGGCACAGCTTCCGATTGTACCATTTTCAAAGCCTAAAATAACGCCATCTTCATAGCTTTTAAGTGTTGTAACGGTATCAATAAACTCTATTTCTTCCAGAATATCACCGTAGGGCGAGATTCTTAAGGCCATGCTCCCCGCATCTTTTTTTGCTTGCAAAATATATAAAAGGCTTCCATCATTCATCTCT
>CAYJOZ010000265.1:0-1970 GCA_964371925.1 uncultured Treponemataceae bacterium
GCTTCAGATAATGAATAGCGATGATCCAAAGGTGAAATGTTCAAAAAAATACTTCGTGAATCCATAAAACGTCCTAAAGTTATTGGGACTTATGAAAATTGCAATTTTTCATAAGGTTCCCTAAATTTTATTCTAAACTATCAACTTCATCTAATAAAGCTTGATAGAGTGTAATTACATCATTATTTGCTCTTTGCAGAGATTCAACTAAGCGCCGCCCGATACGATACAGCGACTTATAACCGAAATAGGGCTCATTTTCACATAGCTCAAGATACGAGCTCCCGCAAATCATCAGAGTTTTACAAGGAGTTAAAGCCACAACAGATGCACTTCGTTGTGAATTATTAATCAATGCCATCTCTCCAAAAAAAACATTATGTTCAGCGCTTAAATTTACTACTGCAAAACGATCTTCATGTAAGGTGTTTCGCAAAACTTGAACGTCACCCTCAGCAAGAATATGAACAGAGTCACCCATTTCACCTTCACTTATAATTAAATCTCCAGCTTCAAATGTTTCCAGTGTCATAATTGAACAAATATTACTTAAAATCTGTTCATTTTTTTTTGTCTTTGCAGAAAAGTCAGAAAAAATTTCAATCTTACGAAGTCGATCTAATAATTCCGGTGTGCTATCCATAAATCTTTACCTCCGTATCGCTTACTTCACCTATGATAGAATCGCCATATATGAAAATACCTTTTGTGTGTTCTTTAATTATATAATCATCACTCGGTGCTAATAAAGGCTCATTGCTTTTTAGCTTTTTAATTTTTTTTAGGTTATCAACTATTTGTCGCATATTAGGGTTCTTTTGAGCATCATCCAGGGCCTCTCGCCTACGATGATAAAAGTTCCCCGTGTTTTCTAAGAGGCCAATAAGAATTCTATTTGATCCTGAAAGAGAACGCCTATAATCAACGTATTGCTTTCCAATAAAACTTTTATTAATATCGTCAATAACAAGCCCCTTACCAGAAGTTTCTGGTAAAAGATGTTTTAATACATGGCTAAGACCGATACCGCTTGATGCAGAAACTAACAAACTTCTTTCATAGTCGCTCGTTAAAATGATTTCATCGCAGTGTGCAACTTGCAAGTGGCGCTCAAACCCAGGATCGACAAGTTCAACCACACGATATATTTTGGGATTGAGCGCAGCTATCGTTAATGTTGCAAGCACCGTCCGTGAATCCATTTCAAGTTGAGAATATTTTTCAGAATGGTCGGCTAAGAGCAAAACTCGTTCTGCAGTTTTAATATTTGCCATCAACAAGGTTGCCTCTTGCGTATAGTCACCATAAACATAATGAATATCTTTAAACTGAGGATTAGAACGTAAGTTTTCAATGTGTTCAGATGGGGCTGTGTTTATGAGTACGATTTTATCTAAGGTTAAATTTGGGTTTGAATTTAATATCCCTTCGAGTATACGATCAAATCCATACTTCCAACCACAAATAATAAAATGCTTTGAAATTTTTCTCAATTGTATCCTTCCTCTATCTTTTTTCAATTGTCTATCAAACAGTACCGAAGCAACCTTTCCACTTATTGCTGCAAAGGCAATAACACCAAGTAATAATAGAAAAATGCCGGCAATGCGTCCTGAAATTGTTCCAGGCGTTATATCTCCATAGCCAACGGTTGTCATTGTTACAAGTGAAAACCAAATAACATCAAAAAAGGAGTTTATATTTGCATTGGTATCTCTTTCTGCATTAAAAATAAACAGCATAATTAATACAAAAACAAAAACTAACACTACTGAATATTGCACAAATTGGTCATACACAAGATTTGAAAAAGTACGCTTTATTCTTCGCCGCATAGAGATTCTTTTATGAGTTTGATTCTTTTGATTAGGATTTTTCGAGTCTCTATTCATTACTCTATTGTACGACAGAATAGAAAAATCTTCAAGTAGTATGAATAGTAATTGGCTCGCAAAAGGAGAATGAAAAAA
>CAYJOZ010000266.1:0-1950 GCA_964371925.1 uncultured Treponemataceae bacterium
ATAGCATGGAAGTTATTTTATCATTCCTCCTATAAAAACTCCGCGTTAGCGGCGCTATATTGAATTTTGATCTTGAAGAACATTTACACTTGCTTCAGTGTATTCATCAAAATTTGGAAACTCGATGGTAAAAGGTTCGTTATAACTATTGTATGTTGTTTCATTACTTGCTTGAAATGGTAGTAATATTCCTAAGAGTGAAACTTCCATGATTGCATTAATTGAAGATGCAATAATCACATTGTTTGCATCTGCTGTAACTGTTCCTTCAAATGTGCTTTGATTTAAATTTGCAATGTCTGAATCAAGTTCTATACCTTCCGGCAAAGAAAAAATTGTAGAGGCATATTTTAACATATGTTCAGGCTTTACTTTAAACGAAAATACATACATGTTATCTTGAACTTCCATAGTTAATTCTTCCATATCTGATGCGTACATAAAGATTGGTTTTATGCCTTCAACAAGATACAATACCGTGTTCATTGGGGTAGCCGCTTTTATTTTATTACTTCCTATATCGATGTACTGATAATTATCGATGTAATATATCTCTTGTGTAATCGATTGCCCCATTAACGAAGTATCTAAATTGAGATGCATTTCTATATTCTCTTTGTCACTATAATCAATTCGTATGTGCTCTTTTGAGGTTATACCTAAATGAAACTCAGATGTTCCCAGTCCAACCTCTATGGTGCTTTCTCTATTTCCATCTACATAATCTAATTCGACAGCTTTTTGCATTATAGTATCAAAGCGCTTGTTAACTTGAGTTTCAGGGTTTGAAACGCAAGCACTGATAAAGAATGCTCCTAAGATAATAATAGTAATTGTAAAAAAGTGTTTGTTTTTCATAATGTTTATTTCCTTTGAAATTTAGTACTCTTCATACTCGTCAAAATTTGGATAGTTAAACGACACCGGCTCACCATAACTGTAATAGATGCTTTCTGTATGTACTAATACTGGTACAATACTCCAGCCAGTATCCACCTTTAAGCTAGAATCGCTTGTTTTACTAATAACTTTGTTGTTTTTGTCTAATTCATATACATTATGTATGTAGTCGATGGTGATACTATTGGGCGTTCCGACTTCTACTCCCATTGCGAGTACGAGTAAGTCGTATGTATCGTAGTGCTCAGGAAAATCTTCTTGTTTTATAGAATAAGAAAATGTTGTGCTATCTTCACTTTTGTTAATTACTAAATTTTCAGTATCTTCGCTTGTTATTATGTAATAAGATTCTTGAATCATAGCTTCTGCTTCTGTAGGTGGAACCATCATTTTTAATTTTTGGACATCACCATCACCAAAATCCATGGAAACATAACTTGCGTTTTCGTATAGTAATGCATCAACTTCTACAAATGATCCTAAAATATCAGCTCGTTGGTATGATTGAATAGTAGGGTTCTTTGAATCCGTTTCATCAGCAACTATTGCAGAAATTGATATAAAATCTTCAACTTGAGGTTCTGGTAAATCATCTGACTCGAGGGTTATTGTATACGTAGTAATCCTTTCAAAATCAACCGTTTTTGCTGATGTAAAATCATACATTACCGTATTAAAAAAATCTTTGTCGGCCATTTCTGGTGTGGAAGAACAACCAATTGTTAGAATAAGCATTGTTATTACAGCAATACTTGCACATAGTGTTTTTTTCATATTTTCTCCGTTAGCTGTCCTTCATGAAGGACGCATACCTTTTTTCCTTTCTTGTTCTAAGTGTACAATAGTGCAAGGTTTGTGTCAATGATAAAGATATATCAAAAAAAATTGATGTATCTATTGACATGTTTAATAAAATCGTGTATATTTTTCATATCAAAAAAAATTGATATGAAAGAGGTGTCATAATATGGAAATAGTAAAAAATTCGTGGGATTTTTTTCAAGTTCAAATACTTGGAATGAAGTGGCTTAATGATGTAGTAGGTATGGG
>CAYJOZ010000267.1:0-1929 GCA_964371925.1 uncultured Treponemataceae bacterium
TTTGAATAATCAAATAATTATATTGTGAATAGAAACGAAGTTTCAAGAAGGAATATATATGACATTTAGGCAAATGGAATTATTTATGGCGGTGTGCGAAAATAACAGCATTACAAAAACCTCTGAACTTTTGTATGTGTCGCAGCAAGGTGTCTCAAAAATGATTCGAGAACTCGAAGATGAGTTAGGTTGTGAACTTTTGCATAGAACAACAACAGGTGTTTTTCCAACTGAACGAGGACAGTATTTTTTTGCAGAGTGTCGAACTATTATTGAGAAAAAAAACTTCATTTGCAATAACATTTCAAACTTGCAAAATTTTCCTCAAGAGATAATTCAGGTTGGAATGGCCTTTGGAATGATTGCATCCCTTCCGCATTATCTTTTACATAATTTTGAAAAAGCATACCCTCATGTGAGAATTGAATATAGTGATAGAACAGATTTAAACTTAGAGACCTATCTTAAACGAGGCGAATACGACTTTTGTATAACAGCAGGGATTTTTGATTCTGACTCAATCAATACCGAAAAATTTTTTGATGAAAACATTTTTTTATGTATACCAAAAACTCACTCCTTGTATTCTAAAAAGAATATTACAATGGATGATTTAAAAGACGAGCGATTTGCAATGTTTAGCACGCAATTTCATATACGACATAACTTTGAATCGTCTTGTAGAAAACATGGATTTGAGCCAAATATAGAAATTAGTTCAAGCGACTTTAACTCTTTAAAAGAAATTGCCAAAAGTAATAATCTTCTTTTTACCGTTCCTGAGCACACCATAAATGATGATGATGCTTTTCTTCGGTATCATCCTTTCCCTGATAGCGAATTTTTGTGGGGAGTCTACTTTGCAAAAAAGAAAGGAAAAGTTTTAAGTGAAAACATGGAAGCATTCTATAGATATGTTAAGCAAGAAATAGAAAGCCTCACTTAGAAGGAGGGGCATCTTCTACAATGTCGACAATTTCACTTTGTACAAGTTTTCTCTTTGTTGATATAAAAAAGAGAAGAAGGCATGTAACAAAAAGTGTCAAAAGACTAAGGCCTGCTTTTGCTCCATCTGTTACGTTTGTTTGGGTACTTAAAAATATATAAGTTCCAATAGCAAGTGCAATTGGAATAAACACGTTTACAATAGTTTGTATTGCTTGGTGCTTTTTAGACTCTACTACCTTTACATGGCTGCCGACAACAAGAGAAATATTCTGAGGGTTTGTTACAAAAAAAGGTTTTCCCCGTTTAGCACATCCCGTTACGGTACAACTTAAACAAGCTCCATCAATAACGGGAAGAATTTTTACTAAGCCGGCCTGTGTAATCTCCGTTACTAATCCTGAATCACGCATAAGGACCTGTATCTTTTAACTCTTTTAATCGATTATCACAATCTTCTTTGCCCGCAACATTTCCCAATTCCTCATAGGTATCGCGGAGATTAAAAAGCGCATCGTAATAATATGGTATAAGCGTAACGGCTCTTTCAAATGCAACGCAGGCTTCAGAAAATTCGCTCCTTGCAAAATAAAGTACCCCAACAGTGTTCCAAATACGTGGATTCTGTTCATTTATTTCTATACAACGCGCACAAAAATTAAAAGCCTCATCTATTTCATCAAGTGAATAAAAAATTAACGCGAGAGTCTCTAGGAGATCTTCATCGTACTCATCAATTTCATATGCAGTAAGCAAAACTTCTTTAGCAGATTCTAAGTCACCAGAATCCCTGTATGTAACACCAAGGTTATACCAAAGGAGTAAATTTGATTTATCAATTCCAATTGCTCTCTTAAAGCATGCAATAGCTTCTGAAAAATGTCCTTGGGAGGCAAGCTCAATTGCATGGGTGTTAAGAACTTCTGCGCTTTCTTTCATTTTACCTCCTTACCCTTAAAACTACTTTTGTAGTGTAATGGTTAC
>CAYJOZ010000268.1:0-1929 GCA_964371925.1 uncultured Treponemataceae bacterium
AAATTGAATATTTAATAACAGCATTTAATGTTTGTTTCTTTTTACACAATCTCTTCTACTTTACTTTCATGGGTAAAATATTTGGCATAACTAGTAACAAAGTCAAAATTTTTACTTTTAGTGTTTTAACTGGCTTCGTTGGAACATTACTTCTTGTATTTTTTGGAAGCATGTCTTCGCTTGGTTATTCTATAATGCTAATAGTGTTTGCATTAGCTGTTTTAGGCTTTTTCCCCAAACAAAAGCGTATATCTAGAATTGCCTGCCTTTTATCCTTTAACATTCATATAATGGTAGCACGAGCCTTAGTATCAGCCTCAGCTTCAATAATCACTGGAAATACAATTTTTGAACTGTCTCATGATCCTACCTGCTTTTGGATTATTCTTATTCTAACAACTATCATTAGCACTGTAATTTCTTTTATAACACTAAAATTAATTCCAATAAAATACTTAAGCCAGTTGTCATCTAATACAGAATATCTTTATTTTTATATAATTATTGCAGGCCTAGCAAATGTTTACATGATAGCCAATGGAAATGTATTCATTCATGATATACAGTATAAATGGCTCAGCCTACATCAAATCATTGCTTCTTTAACATGGTTTAGTGCAACATACGTCGTTGCCATTATGTTTGGGTTATCTAATATTACACGAGAAAAAAAGAAGAGCCTTGAGCGAGATAGCATTTATAAGCACCTTGTGGAAAGTCGTTCTCTAGCCGTAATAAAAGTCAATTGTACGCAAAATACGGTACTTAGAATTATGTTTAATGGGGAAAAGCAACCCCTACCAGAAATGACATATTCAGAGTATTCATTGTCTCTATTAAAAGCATGCATGCTGGATGAAAATTTTGAAAAAATAGCGATAAAAGAGTCCCCTGAAAATCTAATTGAAGAATACTATAATGGTAATACTTTAATAGAATTTACTATGCAGGCAAATATTTGGGATGAACTTAGGTGGGTTAAAACTTCTATTACAATAACAAAAGAAGATTCAACTGGTGATATTCTAGCCGTAATTACAACAACAGATGATATCCATGACTCAAAGGAAAAAGAAACAGCACTTTTAAAAGAGGCAGAGAAAGATCCTTTATCGCATCTGTACAACAAAAGAGCGACAGAACATTATATTAAAGAGCACTTGCAACAGCACAAAGAAGGTGCCTTGTTTATGATAGATCTCGATAACTTCAAAGCAATCAATGATAATTTTGGCCATGCGTACGGCGATGAAGTTATAAAAGAAGTTAGTCATAAACTCATCCATAATTTCCGGAGCGACGATATTATTGGTCGCGTTGGTGGAGATGAGTTTATAGTTTTTTACAAAAATGGAACCGACGTACAAAAACTAGAACTTCGAGCCAGACAATTGCTTCAAAGCATAAAAAAAACGTATAAAAATAATGGCATGTCAATTAATATTTCATGCAGCATAGGAATTGCAATCGCACATACCAATTTTAGTTTTCAGGATTTATATCAAATGGCAGATGTTTCAATGTACAAATGTAAAAAAGAAAGCAAAGATGGTTATATTATCTATGAAGATGATGAAATTCTTTAATTTATACACATTTGTACGATTTTAATACTTGACACAATTTTATATATTTTATACTCTTAAGATAGATTCATGTTTTACTACTTAGTATAATACTATTGGAGATGTCTTATGAAAAAAATCAGAATTCCTATGAAGAAAAAAAAGAATGTTGGTATGTTTACTCTTGCTTGTTTACTAACAGTTTCTGTACTTACAGGTTGCGCAAGTAGTCCTAAAAATATTGAAGTGGTTCAAGATTTTTCTTTACCGTCATATTTAAACACATGGTATGAAATTGCTCGACTCGACCATAGCTTTGAAAAAAACTTAATTGATGTAACAGCAAATTATACCCTTAATGATG
>CAYJOZ010000269.1:0-1903 GCA_964371925.1 uncultured Treponemataceae bacterium
GTGTTTAGAATTGCAGATAAAGTTATTCAGTCAAAAAGTGCTAGCTTTACTGGTACACTCAATGAAAATGGGTTTGAATCAATTGAAACAGAAGCAGAAGGCGATTACGAATCAAAAATGTCTTATATTGAAGACCTCATAGGCTCGGGAGCATTAACTACTGCAGACCTCGCTGACACAATAAAATCTCAACAGTATGAAATAACACAGCTTCGTAATGCAAACAACCTCTTAAAATCAAAGATTTTAAAGGCACATTCTCAAGGATTTAGATTATGATTTTATCAATACAGTACCCTACTTGGATTACTCCAGAAATTTTTCCTGGAGTACCTTTCCTTGGACTTATTCGTTGGTATGGGCTTATGTACATCTGTGCCTTTGGAACAGCAATACTTATTTTCAGAAAGCTTGCAAAAGAAGGATTCCTTAATGAAGGCAAAATAAAAGCGTCAGATGATGATATATTTAGTTTTTTTTCATATGGAATAGTAGGGCTTTTGTTAGGAGCACGAATTTTTGGCACTCTTGTGTATGACACAAGCGGTATTTATTGGCAAAAACCTTGGCTCATTTTTTGGCCATTCAACACAGCAGGTACGTTTGTTGGTTTTGCAGGAATGTCATACCACGGAGGCTTTGTTGGCGGCTTTATAGGTATGGTAGTATGGTGCCTAATTAAAAAGCGCCCTATACTTAAATGGATAGATGCAATGGCAGTCGCTATACCGCTCGGCTATACCTTCGGTCGCCTTGGAAATTTTTTAAATGCAGAATTATATGGACGCATTACAACCGCACCATGGGGAATAATTTTCCCAACCGCCCCCAAGTTTTCTGCTTCAATTCCATGGGTTAAACAAGTTGCAGAAGAAGCAGGCCTTGAAATATCTGCTGACACAGTATTAATAAATCTTCCAAGACATCCAAGTCAATTATATGAAGCTTTTTTTGAAGGGATTGTATTATTTCTCATTCTTTGGTTCTTGCGAAAAAAGAGTCCCTTCACAGGGTTTTTAACAGCAATTTATACAATTGGATATGGATTTTTCCGATTTGTTATTGAATACTATCGAGAACCAGATGCGGATATCGGGTATAGAATAGTTGCAGATCCAGGATCTCCAATTTATTTTAACCAATCACTATTGAATCTCTCAACAGGACAGTTATTTTGCTTATCTATGGTACTAGGAGGATGCATCCTTTTAGTTACTCGGGGTATTTTAGCTAAAAAAAGGTAAAGCAAGCATTTTAACCGTGTACACTCACTAAATAAGGTGACATAATTACAAAAAATGTTCTTTTAATTGCGAAAACCTATTGAGTTAATATTATTATTCCGATATACTTTTAAAGCAAATATGATTGAATCTTGGAGGATTTAAATGTCAGTTTCAAAAAAATCAATAAGTACAGTTCTTCTTCAGTTGGCTGTAGCACTATTTTTGATTGTATCAGGTATTTTAACCGTTCAACTTGATGGTGGCCTTTTAGGCAAACTTCAAGCAGGCTTTAGTAATAACGAAGTTGCATCAGCTGTTCATAAAATTTTTAATGGCGACTTAGCAAATCTAATCGTTATTTTATTAGGACTTTGTGAAATCATAGCAGGTGTATTTTTATTCCTTAATTTCTTTATCAACACAGGAAAAATCACAAATCTATTTGTATTTATCATCATTATCGTATGGTGTGTAGTAATTGCACTAATTGATGTATTGGGAAGCGGCGGCCTTTTAGACGGTGCATTTGCAAGTATTACTGCATTTTTATCATTTCTAAAGAGTTTATCTTCACACCTTTTAGTGCTTGGTGCCCTATTGGTAGTGTGGAAAAAATAATTTCCATGGTCCATTAGCTCAGTTGGATAGAGCGATTGCCTCCTAAGCAATAGGTCGGA
>CAYJOZ010000270.1:0-1888 GCA_964371925.1 uncultured Treponemataceae bacterium
TAGAAAGTGCATTTGCAGGTGAAAGCCAAGCAAGAAACAAGTACACATACTATGCTTCACAAGCTAAAAAAGAAGGCTTAAACCAAATTGCAGATTTTTTCACAGAAACAGCACACAACGAGCAAGAACATGCTAAACTCTGGTTCAAACAATTACATGATGGTAAAGTACCTGAAACTGCACAAAACTTAGTAGATGCTGCAGCTGGTGAGCACTACGAATGGACAGAAATGTATGCAGAATTTGCAGCTACTGCAAAAGAAGAAGGTTTCGATAGAATTGCATACCTTTTTGATGCTGTTGGAAAAATTGAAAAAGAACACGAAGAACGATACAAAAAACTTCTTGAAAACCTCAATAATGGTTCAATGTACGAAGATGGTGAAGAAGTATTTTGGATTTGCGAAAACTGTGGACACATTCACTATGGTAAAAAAGCATTAGAAAAATGCCCAGTTTGTGACCATCCTAAAGGTTACTTCCAACGCAATGTAAAAAATTACTAAGTTCTTTTAGTTTTTACTAATAAGCACTGCTTTGTCTGTAATGTTTGCAACAAAAATGGAAATATTTCATAAGTTTTTGTGCAAACTCGACAGATAACTGAAAAAATTACAAACTTTTTCAGTTATCTAATTGACGAGCAGTGTTTTTTTTATTACACTGTGTGTATGATTGGATTTTTTATAAAAAAGAACTTTGTTGATGGTTGGGACAATCTTTTATGGATTGCCCTTTTTAATATCTGTATACTTGCGTGGGTGGCACTTGGTTTTTTTTCCATTTCTGCTACAGCTGCGGCTATGCCTCTACTGTCGATGCTCATTATCTTAGCATTTATATGTGTTTCAATGGTGTTAATTTTTTCATTAAGCGATGCATGTGCCAGTATAGCAAATTTTAAGTCGGTTCCAATAAGCGAGGTATTTGCAAACATTAAAAATGTGTACAAAGATGGCATTATATTGGGATTGATAATTTCACTTATTGTTTTTACCGCATTAGTTGGGCTTCCTTTTTATTTTGAAATGTACTTTGAAACAAGCAACTTAGTTTTCCTGATTCTTGGAGCACTTATATTTTGGATTTTGCTGGTAGCTGTACTTTCTTTTCAATGGCTACTACCACTACAATCTCAAATGGGTGGAGGGCTAAAAAAGAATATTAAGAAATCCTTTATTTTATTTTTTGATAATACAGGCTTTACTATTTTTTTAGGATTCTATACACTATTTATCTTCATTTTTTCTGCTTTACTGGCGTTCATGGCCCCTGGAATTACTGGCGTCGTACTAGCGCATAATAATGCTTTACGCTTGCGACTATATAAATACGATTGGTTGGAAGAGCACCCGGAGCTTGATCCAAAAGAAGCACGAAGACAAATTCCTTGGGATGAGCTTGTTGCTGACGATAAGGAAACTATTGGACCAAGAGATTTAAAAAGCTTTATTTTCCCTTGGAAATAGTCGTAAAGGCTTGTGGCATGAATAATTGTGCCATGGACGGCACAAAACTCAATTGTAAACGAGTTTTGTGCTATTCTCTTAGCTTCGATACCGCAAAACTCGATAGTAAAAATTGGTAAGGATACCAATTTTTACGTAACTTACCGAGTTTGATAAAACTAAACGTCGGGCCTGTTCAGTTATAGTGACGTCCTTGTCACACTATTTTACTATTAGAATTTTTGCCAATGATTTGAGGCATGAATAATCGTGCCAAGGACCCGTTACGCTTGCTTGCGATACTCCTTAGAGCAGGGAGAGAAACGACCTATGGCACTCAACTCAATAATCAACGATGTTTTTAGGCACAGCCTAAAAACTCGACAGTAAAAATTAGCATGGACGCTAATTTTTACGTAAGTTGCGGCCTGCTAATTTTC
>CAYJOZ010000271.1:0-1881 GCA_964371925.1 uncultured Treponemataceae bacterium
CTTTGTTTAAGAATACTACCATCTTAGGTACACCTACTTGACGAGCAAGCAAGATGTGCTCACGAGTTTGAGGCATAACTGAGTCAGGAGCTGATACTACAAGAATAGCACCGTCCATTTGAGCAGCGCCTGTAATCATATTCTTGATGTAGTCAGCGTGTCCAGGGCAGTCAATATGAGCGTAGTGACGCTTATCTGATTGATACTCTAAGTGACGTGTATTAATAGTAATACCGCGAGCTTTTTCTTCCGGTGCGTTATCAATATCATCGTACTTAAGAACTTTGTCACCGAACTTTTTTGCACAGTGCATAGTGATTGCTGCTGAAAGAGTAGTTTTACCATGGTCAACGTGACCAATGGTACCAACGTTCATGTGTGGTTTTGTTCTCTCGAACTTTTCCTTTGCCATTTGATCCTCCTAGCCACATTTGGCTGAAAGTAAAATTATTTACCGCTTCGCATATAGACAAAGCGGCTGTTAATGCAAGATTTGAGTAAGAGATGATACTTAGAAGGTCGCAATTTTCATTGCTTTAAGATGACTATCATTTTCAGTCACCCTTGACCGGATCCACCTATCACCATCAAATCTACATTTGATGACCGGTTTGGCATCCCAGAGTCATGACTTATAACTGGCGTTACAGTCAAACCAAGAACCCTTTTGATGCCAAAATACCTGATGCTCATCAACGACAAACATCTTTTCACATCTAGGGTCGTACTAACCTGATACAAACGTTTTCGCCTGACCTTTACGGTTGCACTAATTTTTATCAAAATAATTTTGATAAAATTACTTAACTCTCAAAGAACCCTTTTGAACAATTATTTATTGTTCGCAGTCTACCACCCCATACTATTTAAGAATGAGATGTGGAAGTAATTTATACCATATATAGGATTTTTATGCAAGTGCTTTTAAAAGAATTTAGTTAAAAATGTTTACCTTCCTACAAAATAGTACTAACAAGGGTCAACTTACAAAACAAGGACATTTCCCTGTAACAAAGTATACCCTCTGACGTATGAAGTACAAACACTGTAAGATTTACAAAAAGAGCCTATACTTATAAAAGCACAGGCTCTTTTAACGATGTTTTTATCATACTACCCCACCACAGACGTAGGAGTGCGATAGGGCAGTATACACTAAAATTCAATAGCTATTTTCATAACCTTATCACGTTCGTCACTTGCACACAAAAAAGCTTCTTGTGTTTTTTCAAACGGAAACGTCTTTGTTATCATGTCTTTTACTTGAATAACGCCATCTGAAACAGCTTTAATTGCAGTTGGATACATATTAACATACCTAAAAACACTAACCACATCGGCCTCTTTGTCATTTGCTGCCATAAACCTAAAAGGTGTTTCACCATGTACATTACCAACCATAACAATTTTGCCACCAGGCCTGACCAAGTCGACACTCATTGCAGCAGTTTTAGTGTTCCCTGCAGCCTCAACTACGATATGCGCGCCAAGTCCATCTGTTTCTTCTAAAACTGTTTTTATTACATCTTCTTTACCTGCATTAATAAGCTTTGTAGCGCCCATTTTTCTTGCAAACTCGAGCCGTAAATCATGCAAATCTACCACAAGAATATCGGTAACACCCATTGCTTTCAAAGATGCAATAGCCATAAGTCCGATACATCCTGTACCTAGAACTACTGCCTTCATACCGAGTGATGCTCCACTTCTTTTAATTGCATGCATACCGACACAGAGAGGTTCCATCAATGCACCTTCAATTGTGTTCATATTATCAGGCAAAGGAAACACCATCTTTGCAGGATGAGAAACGTAGCGAGACAATGCCCATCGTGTAAAAGGGGGAGCTGCCATAAAATCCATTTTGCGGCAAAGGTTATA
>CAYJOZ010000272.1:0-1867 GCA_964371925.1 uncultured Treponemataceae bacterium
CTAGTGGTTCATACTAGTACATGTTTTTATTTAATGCAAAAAATATATTAAAAAAACATTCTTCTCACGATATAATTCCATCCAACAAGGAATTATTTATTAATACAGTTCGTATTGCTTGGCCTGCAGCCCTTGAATCATTTTTAATGGCATTAACAGTCTTTGTAGATACTATTATGGTGGGATCTTTAGGCTCATACGCAATTGCTGCTATAGGGTTAACCAGCCAACCAAAATTTATTTGCTTAGCAATTTTTCTTGCAATTGCCACTGCAATTAGTGCCATTACAGCTCGAAGAAAAGGCGAAGAAAAGCAAGATGAAGCAAACCAGGTATTATTGCAATCAATTTTTGTCATAATTATTTTAGGAGTTTGCATTACAACCCTGGCTCTTATTTTTTCAGAACAGATTCTACTTTTTGCAGGAAGCCAAGCTGATACACATGAAGAATCTGTTACATACTTTAGAATAATTATTGCGGGTCTGCTTTTTCAAGCTCTTACAATGGGAATAAATGGTGCACAAAGAGGTGTTGGTAAGACAAAGATAAGCATGAGAGCTAATGTGAGCATGAGCCTTGTGAATGTAGTTTTTAACTACCTCCTTATTGGTGGAAACTTTGGATTTCCGGCTCTTGGAGTTAAAGGTGCTGCAATTGCTACCCTACTTGGCTTTTTTACTGGATTTATCGTTTCCTTATCATCAATATTGCAAAAAAAAGGTTATTTATATTTATTATACAAAACCAATACGCTTAAGTTTTCAAGTAAAATCTATAGAAGTTTATTTAAAATTGGGAGCGGAACATTTGTAGAGCAAGTCTTTTTTCGTTTAGGATTTTTTCTCTATGTACTCGTTATAGCAAACTTAGGTACGATAGCTTTTGCTGCACATCAAATTGGGATGACCATTATTACTATTTCATTCTCGATTGGGGATGGCCTTTCTGTTGCCAGTATTGCACTTGTGGGCCAAAGTTTGGGACAAAAAAGAAACGATTTAGCGCGCGTTTACGGCTCCTTTTGTCAACAAATAGGCTTTCTTTTTTCTCTTATCATAGCAATTGTGTATGTCATTTTTGGTGAGCATATTTATTCTCTTTTTGCTACCGATCAGTCAATCCTGGATTATGGAAACATTATTATGAAGCTTGTTGCTTTTATTGTAATGCTGCAAATAGCTCAGTTGATTTTAAGCGGCTGCCTTCGAGGTGCTGGAGACACAAAATACACAGCCTTTGTGTCACTTGTAAGCGTTGCATTTGTTCGACCATTTTTTGGTTGGCTATTTGTTGACCCACTTCAGATGGGACTCATTGGTGCATGGATAAGCTTACTCCTTGATCAAATTTTGCGATTCTCACTTACTCGACACAGATTTATTGGTGGCAAGTGGCATAAAATAGACTTGTAATTATGAATTGTTTTATTCCATTGACACACCTTAAAAAAAAAGTTAGACTAAACTTACAGGAGTCAACATGAAAAAAATACTTACCCTTACTCTACTATTCCTTGCAAGCACACTCTTTGCAGGTGGGAGCCAAGAACCAACAATCGAAAGTATTCGTGTTTCTGGACTTAATGGTCCTTCAAGCATCGGTCTTTCATATCTTTTTGAAAATCCCCCAGTAGTTGATGGCATACCATCTACTTTTGAAGTGAGTGCAAGCCCTGATGTTCTTTTGCCAAAGCTTTTAAAAGGTGAAGTTGATATTGGCGTACTTCCAGCAAATGTTGCAGCAAAGGTATACAATGCAAACAACGGTGCAATTATATTAGCAGGTATCACAGGAGACGGGATGATGTCGATTGTTAGTAAAGATTCTTCTATAACCAGTTTAGAAGATTTAAAAGGAAAAACAC
>CAYJOZ010000273.1:0-1853 GCA_964371925.1 uncultured Treponemataceae bacterium
GTAGGCCTTCTGCGAAACTATCTAGAGTGCCCGTATGCCCAACTTTTTTTGTTTGCAGTGATTTTTTTATTTTATTAAGAGAATTAAAACTAGTAGGTCCGCGATTTTTTGCGTATAATACGATTCCCGATGTTTGCAATTCCCAATTCCTAATTCGTAATTCCTAATTAGGAATTGTCATCGTGAGTTTTTTCAAGTTCTGTGAGTGTTTGCACCATGTTCATACCATCACGAATACTTGTGTCAACAATAAAAGTGAGTCGAGGAAATTGGCGTAGGCTTAGCTTTTTGCTCAGCATGGTTTGAATATAACCAGCTGCACTTTGTAAGCCCTTAACGCCCTTTTCAATTGAGGAGTCTTGCATAAAGCTTGAAACATATACTTTTGCAAAACCAAGATCGCGTGTGACCTCAACTCTATTAATTGTTAAAAAAGTTGAAACTCTAGGGTCTTTAACATACCCTTGCATAATCATCTTGGAAATTTCGTCTCGGATTTGTTCTCCGAGACGAACGAGTCTAAACTCACCCATGCTTATTCATCCTCATCAATTGATTCGTTTTCTTCTTTTTTCTTAGCTTTAGCTTTTTTAGCTTCTTCTAATAGTGTATCGCCAAGCTTTCTTGCAACTTCAACTTGTTTGTAAACTTCAAATTGGTCGCCAACTTGTATATCTTGCCATTTATCGATTCCAACACCACATTCATACCCAGTAGTAACTTCTTTTGCATCGTCCTTAAAACGTTTTAGAGATGTTACTTTACCAGAATAAATAACAATGCCTTCACGAATAATATTTACGCTACTTGTTCTTGTAATAAGACCTTGAGTAACGTATGATCCAGCAATAACACCAATTTTAGGTACTTTGAATGTATCACGAACCTCAAGCATACCGATAACTTCATCTTTAAGATCAGGTGACAACATACCTTCCATAGCAAGAGTGATTTCTTCAACTGCCTTATAGATAACATTGTATTTTCTAATGTCAACTTTTTCATGCTCTGCAAGCAGCTTTGCTTTTGGTGTAGGGCGAACATTAAATCCGATAATAATTGCATTTGAGTCTGCTGAAGCAAGCATTACATCACTTTCATTGATTGCACCCGCTGAAGAGTGAATAACATTAAGTCGAATATCTCTTGTTGAGAGTTTTTCAAGTGATTGTTTAACCGCTTCTGCAGATCCTTGTACGTCCGCTTTAATAATAACTTTAAGTTCTTGTATTCCACCTGCATCAATAGTGTCATAAAGATTATCAAGCGTAACCTTTTTAACTGTTTTTGCATGTTCGAATCGTTTAAGTTCTTGACGTTTAGAAGAAATACTTCTTGCAACTTTTTCGTTTTCTGTAACTTGGAAGGGATCTCCAGCGTCAGGCATAGCTTCTAATCCTAGTATTTCTACTGGCATTGAAGGAGTAGCTTCATCAATCTTTGTTCCATGATCATTAAAAATTGCACGTACACGTCCTGAGTAAATACCAGCAACATAGGGGTCTCCTGTTCTAAGAGTTCCTCGTTCAACTAGGATAGTTGCCACTACACCACGACCATTATCAATTTTTGATTCAATAACTTTACCTTCTGCACGACAACTTGCATTTGCAGTCAGTTCTAATATTTCAGATTGTAATAAAACTGCATCTAAAAGATCATTTAAGCCTTCTTGTTTAAGAGCAGAAATTTTTACAAATTGTGTACTACCACCCCATTCCTCTGGCATTAAACCCATTTCAGAAAGTTGTGACATAACCTTATCTGGATTTGCCTCTGGCTTATCCATTTTATTAACTGCAACAATAATTGGAACACCTGCATCTTTTGCATGGTCTATAGCCTCAATAGTT
>CAYJOZ010000274.1:0-1840 GCA_964371925.1 uncultured Treponemataceae bacterium
TATCAAGGGTAAAGGTATTCTCTGTTGTAGAAACATAGGAACCATTACCATCAACAATGTGAAAATATCTACCATTTCCAGAAAAATTTTTTTCAAAAAGACTATTAAGTTTTTTCACAGAGAGATTACCCATCAAATAGTACCCATCTCCATTTCCAGGTATTGGTACCGCAAAACTTAAAATATTATCCTTATGTTTTTCATCATAATAAACATCTGTTATAAATGATTCCCTGTTTTGCATTTTTAATGATTTATCATAATCCACAAGAATCCCATGCGTACCATCAGAGAAATAGGTAAAGCCTTTATCTGTAACCAGTTCGACGCTAGTAAAACTACCCATAACTTCAAGATCTTGTAAAAATATTTCTAGATTTTCTTTGGTTTCGATATTAATGAGAGAGGCAAAGCTAGTCGCTGCAAGCTCAATTGGTTTCATGTATTCATAAAGGATCAGTCGTATAGTAGCTATATCATTTATTGAGCTAGCTTGTAGCTCTGCTTTTACTGCATTTCTTTCTATTCTATCCAGTTCATTTATAAAGGCAATGTTTGAGAATATAACAAACAAAATAATAACACTTATACTCAAAAAAACAATTATGGTATTTCTATTCATACGTACCCTCTCAGTCTTCCCTCAGACATAGTATAACACAAAATGAAATTTAAATCAACGTTTGTTTGTTTTTGTACATTTATTTGTAATATTATTATCATTAAAAGTACCTTGAAACAAGTTTCTACTTATGATACTATCTATATATTATGAATAAAGCATTAGAAAACTTAAAAAACAGAGGCTTTTTTCAACAATGTACCAATGTTGAAGCCTTGTCAGATTTAATGGATAAAGGTCCTGTAACATTTTATGTTGGAACAGACCCAACAGCAGGAAGCTTACATATTGGCCACTTAGTTCCACAATTTGCCCTTCGCCATCTTAGAGACGCAGGCCACATTGGAATTGCACTAATTGGAGGTGGAACAGGGCGAATTGGTGACCCATCGGGAAAAACAGAAATGCGAAAAATGCTCACCTATGATGATCTTGATGCAAATGTTGATAAAATTATTGCACAGCTCGATAACTTTGTAGGATTCGATGATAAAACAGCATTTACCGACAATAATAAACACTGGCTTGCAGACCTCAACTATATTGACTTTTTACGTGACATTGGTTCATGCTTTTCTGTAAACAGAATGCTTACATTTGAAGCATACAAAAAACGTATGGAAACAGGTCTTTCATTTTTAGAGTTTAACTATCAGCTTTTACAAAGCTACGACTTTTTAATGCTTAACGAACGTCACAACTGTACGCTCCAAATTGGTGGCGATGACCAATGGGGTAACATTGTTGCAGGTGTTGACTTAATTAGACGAAAAACAGGTAAAGAAGTATACGGTCTTACCTTCCCACTCGTTACAAGAAGCGATGGTAAGAAAATGGGAAAAAGCGAAAAAGGTGCTTTATTTTTAGATAAAGAAATGACACCAGTATTTGAATTTTTCCAATACTGGAGAAACGTAACTGATGCAGACGTAGAAAAGTTCATGCTCCTTTTCACATTTTTACCCATAGAAGAAATAAAACAAATATGCGCTGGCGATATAAATGCAGCAAAAGAAAAACTTGCCTATGAAGTAACAAAAGAAATACATGGAAAAGAAGAGGCCGATACAGCCCTTGCAGGTGCAAAAGCAGCTTTTGGTGCAGGTGGAGATAAAACATCTATGCCAACTGCTGAAGTTGCAAAAGCCAAAATTGAAGCAGGCATCGGTATTATTGATTTATTTGCAGAAGCTAAGCTTGGCGGTTCAAAAAGTGATA
>CAYJOZ010000275.1:0-1832 GCA_964371925.1 uncultured Treponemataceae bacterium
TATTAGCGCATGCGCGAGGACAGGATTTACCTTCCGACGGAATCTTGATTGATTTTGGTGAAGTAAAGGCGGCTCTTATAGAAGTGTGCCGAAATCTCGACCACAAAAACCTTAATGATCTCAAAGAAGACGGGATGCTTATTTTTAACAATAATCCCAGTGCAGAACGGATTGCTGCATATATTTTTGACCAATTAGAAATGCTTTTACCTAAAAAAGATGCCGCTCGGTTACATGCTGTTGATGTTTATGAAACTGCAACTAGTCGAGCTCGATATTCAAGGTAACAGCCCTAAGTAGTACATACGGTAGATACTTCTTCTCTTAATAATCTCCCAAAAAATCATTGTGATTTGGTTTTAGTGGGAGATTTTTATGGAAACACAACAATACATAGTTAGTGGTCCAATTTTTCTACGTTAAAAAACAGACATGTGTTTGATTTTAATATTGACAAGATTGTTGTATTAGTATACTCTTCAAGTATGAAAAAGTTATTTATTATTATACTAGGGCTATCGATGGTGTGTAGCGCAATGGCACAAGACATAGCACTCACGATTGATTTCACAGGCTTTACTCCAAATAAGGGTACTATTTATGTAATTCTTGCAAATGAAGAAAATGCAAAGAATAAGGATTTGAAGCCGTTTTATGTAGATACATTTCCTGCAACGACTGCCGATATTGAATACACTGCACAGGTACCAGAAGGGTTCTATTTTATAACTGTTTTTCAAGATTTAAACGAAAATGAAGAGCTTGATACTAATTTCTTAAAAATACCTAAGGAACCCATTGGTATGAGTAATTATGATTTTAAGGGGATTCCAGGTGGTTTTGACAAACATAAAGTATATGTGTCTTCTTCAGAAAATACTATAACAATCCCAGTGAAAAAATTTTAACACCTTTTTTACTTGACAAGTATTTAGGTAGCTTTTATACTTTAGTATAGGAGTGCTAATGAATGTCGAGACAAGGTGGTGTCTCTCCATTCATTTACGAGTTTGCGTTGCAAACTTGCATTTACTGCCGTTTTTACAATATAAAAACGGCATGAAAAAAGCCAAATTCAAAAACTGATGTTTTTTCTTTGGCTTTTTATAGGAGTGCTAATGAATGTAAAGTCTCACATAAAGGCTTTGTATTCATTGACTTTTTATAGGAGTGAAAATGAAAAAAAGTAGTGTGTTAATTGTTTTGATACTTGCACTTGTAAGTATTGTATCGTTGTATGCTCAAGAAGCTGAAAAAAGCCCTTGGGATTTTTCTATTGTAACAGATTTTGCATATTATCCAAAAAGTGATCCCATTGCAACAACTGATGCGGGAGACCAATTTTCTCCACTTCGAGGTTTTTATTCAGCGGTTGAAGCGCGAGTAACTGGGTTTGCAGGGTATACAATTCCAACACCTTTTGGGGATAATCCATTGGTGAGTGGAAATAGAGTAAAAATTACAGGTATTTTTGAGTTGAGTCCTGTATCAATAGACCCTGCGATTCAAGTACAATTTTCACCAATTGCATTTTTAGACTTTACAGCAGGTGCAAGTATTGCAGCTGGTTGGCCTTTTACACCTTTAAATGTACAAGGTATTGCTGTGTTTGATAACGTTGACCGAGAATATGATGATTTAATTTTTAACTCTGCACGAGTTGAAGCATGGTTTCAAGGTTTATTTCAATTTGATCTAGCTGCAATTATGCCAGGTGAATGGAATCACGTTGTAACTGTAGACACTTTTAAAGTGTATTATGTTGGACTTACAAATGGCGGTGAAGATGGTCGCCCATGGCTATACCAAGGTTCAGGTGGGCATGCAAATGG
>CAYJOZ010000276.1:0-1824 GCA_964371925.1 uncultured Treponemataceae bacterium
ATTACCGGTACAGAACAGATTACCATAAGTGAAAGTACTGACCAGATTCTACCAATTACATGTATATTTAAATTTGATTGTGCTTTCATTATAGACCTCCAAACCCAAGTGCGTTAGATACAATCATCGCAAAGAGCATACCAACAATCATGCTGAGAGGCAGTGAAAAGCCTTCTAAGGCTTTTCCATTATAGCGCTTGACTATAATATCACAGCAAAACATAATTAAACCTGAAACACCCATTACAACCAACGAAAGCCAGCCTTCTTGCAAATCGAGGCGCCAATCAATTATTGGGGTTCCTAAAAAAGTACAAATCATACCCATAAACATGGAGGCAACAACAAGTTTTCCCCATTTATTATCTTTTTGTTGCATGTTTCGTATACCACTCGTATATTTTTTTAGAAAAAAGATATTAAAAAATATACCGGCGAGGATGCAAACTGTCATAACAGTTACAATAGAAACAAAAACTTCCGGTGTTAAGTATTCTAACAAGAGAGCCGGTACATTTGCAGCCCTTGCTGCTGCATCTGCTGCTATTAACTCATATTGCACCGCCCCAACAACAGAAAGGCGAATCCAAGAAAGTGGAACTCCCAAGCCTCCAGCCATTGTAACTAGGCCTAACAAAATTGCAATTGAAGGTACAACTGTGAAAATACAACTAGAGCGTATTACCGAATGGATTGTTTTTTTGTCTATACCTATTGCAATTGCACTTTTATATGATCTTACCATAAAGTATATAGATAAAAGCGTAATAAATAATGCAACCCCTGCACCAAGCAAAAACATAAAACTTGAATTTGCAAGAGTACTCATGTTCTCTGAATTCATGCAAAAACTCCTTAAGTAGAGTATAACATATACCACAAATTTCATTTCAGTGGTATACTAGAGATATAAAATAAAACTAGATATATCGGAGGTATTACATGAAACATTCAATCGCAACAGACAAAGCACCCGGAGCAATTGGGCCCTATTCTCAAGGGGTTCAAACATCTTCCCTTGTTTTTACATCGGGCCAACTTCCTATCGACCCTGTTACAGGCTCTTTTGCAGGTGACTCCATTCAAGAACAAACAAAGCAGTCATTAAAAAATGTTCAAGCCGTTCTTGAGGCCGCAGGAAGCTCTCTTGATAATGTTATCAAATCAACTGTGTTCTTAAGTGACATGAATAATTTTGGAGGCATGAATGAAGTGTATGCAGGTTTCTTTTCAGAAGGAAAATTTCCCGCACGCTCATGTGTTGAGGTAGCTAGGCTTCCAAAAGATGCACTTGTTGAAATTGAAGTAATTGCAACAAAATAGTGTCCGAACCAACAAAAGAATCTTTGCCTTTGCACATATTTTTGATGGGTGAATGCAAAATAGGAAAAACAAAGCTCATTTATGAGTGTATACAACACTTAGAGGAGACTCTCAAAATAGGTGGATTTTCTACCTATTTTGACAAAAAGTCTTCCCAAGAAAAAATTCTCTATATATCTCCTTTTAATCGTGAAAATATAGACTCACCTTCACTTCAAAAAAAGGCCATTATGCATTGGCTTTCGGGCAATATCACTGTTTTTAAGACCGGTTTTGATGACTATGGCAGTCAATTACTTCAGCAATCTAAAAATGTAGATATTATTGTAATGGATGAGCTCGGTCGGTTTGAAGAAAATGCAGAACAATTTAAGAAAGAAGTGATTAAATGCCTTGATGAAACAATTCCTATCCTCGGTGTTATACGAAGCTTAGACTATGGAACGTGGTTAGATGAGATAAAGATACATCCAAATGTTTCGGTATTACACGTTGATAAAA
>CAYJOZ010000277.1:0-1816 GCA_964371925.1 uncultured Treponemataceae bacterium
TGAATTGCGCTTGGTACATGTAAGCCTAGGCCTGAAATACTTGCAGTAGCACTTGCACTCCAATCCCAAGTTCCGTCAGTAACGTTAGGTGCAATTTGATGCATTGCATTGCCATAACTTGCATTTATAGCAAGCGATGGCAAAAAGAGATTCCATTGGTTTGAAGCTGTTTTTCTTGCTTGTTCTAAAGAAAGTGCTTGCTTTTGAATATCAGCATTGTTTTCTAACGCAGTTGCAATACTATTCTCTAAAGTTATTGTTTGTGCTGAAAGTCCAATTAGTGCACATAAGCACAAGCAAACCAGTAACGTTTTTTTCATACTACCTCCAAAGTTGCATGTTCTTTTGTATATTTACATACTATACTGCTAACCTTAAACAAACCTTAATTAATTTGTAAAATTGGCGTAAAATGTAAATTCTTAAAAAACTTTAATTTTCATTACAATTATAACACACAAGTTATTCTTGCAGTTAAAAATTTTTATAGATTTATTGACAATTCCATCCATACATTATAAAGTAGTGATATGAAAAAAATGATACTATTAATGCTTTTGTGTTGCAGTGTTCTATATGCTCAACAAAATGAAAATACGGCTGTAAACACTACCTTTGTTGAAGAAACCATTGTATACAACACTGCCCTTTATGGAGCCCGTGTTGAGCCAATTACAATCACAGAAGTACCTGTCCCTTTTGCCGGTACTATTTTAAATATTTTTGTTGAAGAAGGAAGCAATGTTTTAGTCAACGCACCTCTATATTCAATAGAACGCACTGTGCAAGGCTCTATTCAGTATTATGAGCCTTTAGTTGTACGGGCTTTGTCTTCGGGGATAGTAAGTGATATTACAATAAGAGAAAATGAAGAAGTTCGCGATGGAAGAATAAGCATGACTATTGCAGATATTTCTTCCTTAAAGGCAGTGCTTTCTGTAAGTGACAAAGATATTCGCACCATTACTCTGGGGCAAGAATGTTCAATTCAAAATGTAGATGGCACAAACGCAATAATCGATAAAATTAATGTGCTGCCAAACAGTCAAACGGGCCTTTTTTCGGTTGAAGTCTTATTTGGCAATAATTATGATGTATTTGCAGGAATGTTTGTCACAATCGAAATCCCTATAAATCCTGTTGAAGGAACATTTATTCCTTCAGAAGCAATTGTTTCAAGGTATGGTAAAAAATTTGTATGGGTAATAACCGAAGACAATAAAGCCGACATGCGTGACATTGAAGTAATTAACATCCGTGAAGATTTTACACTAGTAAGAGGTTTACAAGGGCGTGTGCAAATAGCACTAACCAACACTCGACTGTTAACACAAGATATGATTGTTACACCAACTGCAAGCAGCGAAAATCGTTCAAGGTAGGAAAAAAATGTATTTTTATTTACTTACCAAAAGGCGAATCATTTTATTTATAGCACTTTTAGGCGTACTAGGTGGTTTTTTTGCCCTTTCGCAATTAGAAATTAAGCTATATCCCGATATTGCAAAGCCTGTAGTACGCGTTTTTATTTCTCACCCTTCTTATACCACACTCGATTTTGTGGATGCATACCAAAATGTTTTAGACACCGCTATAAACACCGTTGAAGATGTTGATATTGTGGAAACAACATCGAGCAATGGCAGAACCTTTGTTATTTTCCGCTTTGATTATGGCATAAACTCAGAAGATGCAAAAGACGAAGTGCAAAGAGCTTTTGATACTATAAAATCAGACTTGCCCGAAGAAAGTGATGATTACACAGTAAGTTATTATAGCGAAACCGTTAGCGAACTTGGCATGGCTCTTTTTTCAA
>CAYJOZ010000278.1:0-1804 GCA_964371925.1 uncultured Treponemataceae bacterium
AAAATTCCTATGAAAGAAATTGATGTAGATATTCCGTATGCGCTTATCATTGCAGGAGAAGACACTATGTATGCCTATGATGCATATTATATGGCATGTGCACTTCGCTATAACTTGCCAATTTTAACACTTGATAAGCGATTAATAGAAAATGCAGAAAAAAGAGGTATACAATGCTTGTAATGACATATTCGGCTGCAAGGCAAAACTTGGCAACCACACTAGACAGAGCTAAAAAAGATGGTGCTGTTATTATAACGAGAACAGATGGTTCAATGTTCAGACTCATACCCGAAAAGCCTACAACATCACCATTTGATAATATCGGTACAACAATAAAACTAAAAAAAGGCGAGCTTACAAGCGCATTGCAAGAAGCTCGCGAAGATAACGAAACCAGATTTTAAAACTCAATGCACCAGGGCGTGAAAGGGCGCCGTAGGCGTTCGAGCCGGTAGGGTCGCATTCCATATGCGACCTCTACAAGGCGAGAATGGAGCCGCCAGGCGGAACCCTGCAAGGCCCGGTCGCGTGCCATAGGCAGGCGAGGTGCCCAAGCACTATGCTAAAAATGCCTTAATTTCTTCAATAATCTTTTCAGCATGTTTTCGAGTAATCCAATGGTGGGTTACAAATCGCATGGTGCCATCGGGAGCGGGACTTCCAACCTTTATTCCCTTTGTTTCAAGATATTCAACAAGGGCTTCAGTATCAATTCCCTTTAGTTTAAAGAAAACCATGTTTATTTCAACATGAGATGGGTCAATAACAACATGGTCAATTTTTGCAAGTTCATTTGCTATGTAATGGGCATTAGTATGGTCGTCTTTTAGTTTTGGAGCCATTTCTTTAAGTGCAATGATTCCTGCAGCAGCAAGAACACCTGCTTGTCTCATAGCCCCGCCTAAAATTTTTCTATTCCACTTTGCCTTTTCAATAAAGTCTGCCTTTCCTGCTAAAATTGAGCCTATTGGCGCACAAAGACCCTTTGATAAACAGAACATTACAGAGTCTACGTGTTTTACAATATCTTTTGCTTCAACATCAAGACTTGCAGCAGCATTAAAAAGCCTTGCTCCATCTAAGTGAATAGGCACCTTATGCTTATTTGATATTTGTCTCATTTCTTCCATAAAAGAAAGAGGAAAGACACGACCACAACTTCTAGCATTTTCATATGTTATAAGTGTTGTTTCAGGCTCATGTATATCTTTTGCGCGTCTAATCTTTGCTTCAAACATTGAAGGCTCTAGTACATTTGTAACACCGTCTTTTTCAATTCCAGTAACGCATCTCATTTGCACACCAGAAATAAGAGCCCCTGCTCCTGCCTCGTGCTGAATTATGTGACAATCATCATCAATTACCACTTCACCACCGCGCTTGCAATGTGTTAAAAGTGCAAGTTGATTTCCCATTGTACCAGATGGCACAAAAAGGGCAGCTTCAGTTCCAACAATGCGAGCTGCAAGTTTTTCAAGTTCAATTACTGTTGGATCATCACCCCAAACATCGTCTCCTACAGCAGCATTAGCCATAGCCTTTCTCATATCTTCAGTCGGCCACGTAACCGTATCACTTCTCAAATCTATAAAATCCATATGTACTCCTAATATCAAATCTATAGAAAAGTATAGAGGATTTGGGAGCAAATTTCAAGTGCACTTTTAGCATCTATTTTTTTTGTGAAAAAAATGGTATAGTGACACTATGAAAATTCTTTATGAAGATAAATATATTGTGGTACTCGAAAAACCTACAGGCATACTTTCTGTGCCATACCCAGGATTTAAGGGGAAAACTA
>CAYJOZ010000279.1:0-1804 GCA_964371925.1 uncultured Treponemataceae bacterium
ACCGGTGTCATTGTATTCTCTCCTGCGAATTTTGGGTACACTCACGTTGCACCTATTACATTGGAAGTTTTCTTGTCATGTTTAGTGTGGGGGCTTATTTTTACAATCAGTGCTATTCGTGGTATGTCTGCAATTGAAAAAATTGCAAAAGTTGTTTGTCCACTCATTTTAGTTATTGCAATTATTTCAGGTGTTGGAATGTTGCGCGAAGGTGGCGGTTTTGGAAACTTTGCTTCAAAAGCAAGTACTCTTTCAGGATTGGGAATAGGAACAGGTATTAACATTGTTGTAGGTAGCTGGATTGCTGGTGCTGTTATGGGTATCGATATGTTCCGCTTTAACAAAAGTGCAAAAGCTGTTTGGCTTTGTGCTGCATCTTGTTTTATCTTTACAAATCCACTTCTAAACTTAGTAGGTTATATTGGAACCGTTAGTGTTGGAAATTATAATTATGTTTCTTGGATGATGGGATTCAGTGCTATTCTTGCAGTTGTTGCTGTCTTTGCATGGACAACCTCACTTTGGACAACTGATAATAGCGAACTTTATTGTAACGCATTATACACAGGGCCTGTTCTTGATGCACTTGGCATTACTGCCAAACGCAAAGTTCTTGTTGCTATTTGTGGTATCGCAGGAACAATCGTAGGTTCTATCGGATTCTATCAAATTTTCTTTGCAACATTTATTAACTATCTCGGAGCATTCGCACCACCAATTTGTGTGCCAATCTTAGCTGACTATTACTTAATAGGTAGCAAAAAATATGATAGTTCGTTACTAAACAAGCAACCTAAATGGCGTTTTGCTGGTATTTTCTCATTTGTTATTGGAGCGTTGTTTAGTTTTTACTTTACTGTTATTAATCCATTACCAAGCGATATTCCAACAGGATTACTCGCAATGGTTGTTTCTTTTGTAGCATACTTTATATTGTACAAAGTTACTCCAGATGGTAAAGTTGATGCAGAGCTTGTAAAATCACTCTAAATTATTATAAAAGCGAGTTTTCTTTTGAAGACTCGCTTTAAGAATTTATAACGTACATTTAAGGAAAAACTTTATGGCAAATAATGAATTAGTAAAATTAACCGCTCATCAAGTACGAGAAGGTAACTACGACAAGGTAATTTTGAGCATAGGCTCTTGTGAATGTCATGGCGAGCACCTTGCATCAGGAACAGATACTCTTGTCTCATACATGCTATCGAATAAAATTGCAGATCGTGTAAAAGGACTTTTAGTTTTGCCGCCAATTACAGTTGGCTATAGTGCACACTATGATACATTCCCGTTTACCCTAACTCTTGGGTACGATACAACAACGCAAGTTATTTATGATATTATAGAGTCGGTTTTGCGCAATGGTATTACAAAAATCTTTTTGATGAATGGGCATGATGGAAATATCGCTCCAATCGAAATTGCATCGAGGAGAATAAAAGAGAAATACCCTGAAGCAAAAATAGCAGCACTCCCAGCGTGGTGGGTTGTTGCAGGCGATTTACTTCCAAAAGATACTTTTGAAGTATGGAATGGATTAGGACATGCAGGAGAGGGGGAATCTTCTATTGCATACCACTTATATCCTCAATGGTGCGAACCAGAGCTTGCTTCATGTGTAGTTCCTGATAATATCCCAGATCATATTGATATAAAATGGGATTTTTCAGAAATAACTAACTGTGGAGCAACAGGCGATGCTACAAAAGCAACCGCCGAAAAGGGTGCAAAAATGGAAAAAGTGTTAGTAGATTGTGTTGTAGATGCAATTGAAAAACTTGATAGTTGTGATTGGGATTAT
>CAYJOZ010000280.1:0-1789 GCA_964371925.1 uncultured Treponemataceae bacterium
TACCCAAATAATAAGTCCTTTTCCATCTTTACTACCAATACCCATTCTCGCTGCTCGGGCTGTGTTAAAATCTAATGGATACTTTGTAGGTGGGAATACAATACCTTTTTTATGTAAGTCATAAAAGGGAAATGTAAAACCGTTTTCAGACTTTCCATTATTTATAAGAGCTGTTCCAACTTGTAAACCAAAAACATAGTTTTCAAAGTTTGCAAATGTAACAAGTGTATCTGATATTGTAATATTCTCGCTAAGTTGGACAATAAATCCACTAGAAGGTATTACAGTGTTTCCACCTTGCTTTATCGCAACAATTCTATTATTAATAATAACTATGTCACATCCAGAAGTTTGAGGAGTAAGTCTATTCTGTGGTCTATAATAAAATTGTGCATTTTTATTATGGGTATATTCTTTTGAGTCTATTTTTATGCTACAGTCTATAATATCGATTTTTCTTATTTCTATACTACCATCTTTATTTACTAAAAATGCATCTCTATTAAATACTGGAGCTTGAGTTACATTTCCATCTTTAACACAAAATCCAAAGGGGGTTGCAAAAACATCATATACAGAATCTCTATCTGTAAAATCCATTAAGAAAAAATGCGAATTGCATACTGCTTTTTTCGTCTTTATTTCACTTAAAAAACCGAACTTAGAAGATAGAGGCATAAATACAATTTCGCTTTTGTTCCCCTGCTCAATGTAGAGATACCCTAGATCTTGTAGCTTTGAAAAAAAACTCGTTATGTTAGAATCTGAAAATAGTACTTTTCCATTTTCTACTTTTACTGAGCCTTCTTGGAAAGATTTGTTCCCATAATATGCACAAAGCGATTGTACTTCAAAAAAGTAACCTTCATCGGTTTGTGCATCAAAGGGATGATTTTCAAAGTTATTCGGGACATGAAATATTACAAGTGTTCCATAGTTTTCAGGTTCTGATCCAATCATGTTTACTCTATAAAGACGAGCAAACTCAGAAACAGATTTTTGAGAAAACGTCGGTGATGCAAAATCAAAAGAGTTCCAATCGATTTCTGTTACTACTTCTACATTTTGCACTTCACCATTGTCATATAAAATATGTTCAACACTACTTTTCACGTTATCCCTTTACGGCAGAACTCATGGAGTTTTCAATTATAAAGCGTTGGCAAATGATGAAAAGTATAACAAGAGGTAACACAGATAGAACACTTCCTGTTAAAAGAAGGTTCCACTTGGCTTCATATTGCCCTTGGAACTGCATAAGTGCAAGTGTTACCGTTTGTAATGAATCGGTAGTGATATAAAGCATTGAACGTAAAAGATCGTTCCAACTGTTCATAAAAGCTATAATAAAAAGAGTTACTGTCGGTGTTACACTTTGAGGAGCGTACACATCTTTATACATAGTAAATGCATTTGCACCATCAATAACGCCTGCATCAAAAATTGCATCTGGAACTTGTTCAAAGAACTCTTTTAACATAAATGTACCAAAAGCACCTGCCAAAAAGGAAGGAACTATAAGAGGTAAATAAGTGTCTATCCAGTTTAATTTCATCATTAAAAAGTATTCAGGAATGATTGTAACTTGAACTGGTACCATTAGCGTAAGTAGTAGCGCAGAAAAAACGAGATTTCGACCTTTAAAACGCATCATTGCAAAGGCAAAGCCTGCCAAAGAACAAATGAACATTTGCCCAACCGCAGCCATAGAACTTACGAATAAACTGTTTAATGCATAACGCCCAAAGTTAAACTCAGTAATTACAGACACATAGTTTTCAAACATATT
>CAYJOZ010000281.1:0-1789 GCA_964371925.1 uncultured Treponemataceae bacterium
ATTATGACATACTTATATTATGAAGGCGACAAAAAAGTTGTTATTACTTGCGGTATGTGTTCTCCTACACGGTATAGCAATTACTCTATATATTGTGAAAAAGGTACAATTGAGTGCAAGGAAATCTTTAACGTAAAGGGAAAACCTACCTATACTGTTATAACAGAAGATTCTTCTGAGGTCATAACAGTTGAAACTGATGATAACTACGGTTTAGAGATTGATAAATTTACAAACCATATTAGAAATGGTGAGGAATTAATCGTTACAGAAGAGTTTTCATTAAAAAATGCTCGTATTATGGATCAAGTGCTTAACGGTTGTGGGTATAACGATTTTTAATAATTATTAATTATACTGAGTAAAGGCTATGCATCAACTGATGTATAGCCTTTTATTTAAGCCATATTTTTAGAACCTGAAAGTTCAATAATACTCCTTATATCACTTACTAGCTTCTCCGCAGCAAACTGTGATATTTTCCACGGATGCCCTTGGTGGTAATCTGTTGTATTAATCCCTTCTTGATAATGTTCAATGTATTGGTGGCGTACTTGGGTGCCAAAATTAATTTTTGCAACACCGTGCGAAATAGCCTGTCTGATGAGATCCTCATTCATGCCTGTGCAACCATGTAAGACGAAAGGAATATCTGTAAATTTTCGAACATCTTCTAAGATATCAATACGTATATCCGGAGTTTCAGTGTAAAAGCCATGTAAGTTTCCAATTCCAATGGCTAAGCTATCCGGAGTACATAAAGATAAGTATCTTCGTATTTCCTCTACGTTTATTAATTCTGTTTTAGGCTGTGGTGTTCCTTTCGGGGATACTCGTGCAAGTTCACCAATTTCGGTTTCAACAGGTATGCCAAGAGATTTAGAAACTTTAATAATTTCATTAGATTTTTTTGCATTTTCTTCTACTGAACATTTGGATCCATCAAACATAATAGAAGTGAAACCAAAATTAAGTGCATGCATGCAGATGTCAAAGTCTTCGCCATGGTCTAAATGAATTGCCACAGGAACACTTACCTTGTTTGCGCACCATTTTGCAACATTAACAAACCAATCATGCCCTGAGAAACCTCCTGTTGAAACATAATGAGCGAGAATAATGGGAGAAGCCATCTCTTGGGCTGCTTGACAAATCGCCCATATAATATCATAATTCCCACCTTGGGTATTTATAGCTGGAATTGCATACCCACCTTTTTTTGCATCTTGCAACATCTTAGCTGTTGTTACTATCATTTTTCCTCTCTTCTTTTGTTTTTATACTTTCAAAGCAACATTACTGGCAATATTAAAATCCTGTACTATCTCTTTGTATGTATATTGCATCAAAAATTCTTACTTTGTCTGAACAGGAGTTATCCTGAATCATTTTTTCCATTAATTCAACAATTGCTTGTGCGACACGAGTTCGGTCAATGTCAACTGTTGAAACTGCAGGTGACGATATTCTGCTTACGATTGAATTGTCAAAACCTGATATCGCTATATCTGATGGAACCTTTTTACCGCATGCAATCAACGCTTTAAGTGCAACATATGCAAGTCTGTCGCTTCGTGCTATTATTCCGTCGGTACTCTTGTCTTTTATAAAGCGCTCGCATAATCCTGTATATAATTCATCTTCATCCCTGTAACCTAGAATAACAGTATCCTTTTTGAGGGACATATTACGTGTTGTCATTTCTTCTTTAAATGCTTTCAATCGTAAATCTGTTTCATCACTAAAAATGTAATCTTGATTAACTCGGTCAATATATACAAGATTTTTT
>CAYJOZ010000282.1:0-1772 GCA_964371925.1 uncultured Treponemataceae bacterium
TTGGCTAGGGGAGCAAATAACTGCACGTGGAATTGGAAATGGTATTTCAATGATTATATTTGCTGGTATCGTTGCACGATTACCTTCAGCAGTGTATGAATTGGGACGATTAGTAAATGAGCAAGGTGCTCAAATGCTAGTAGTTACCGTAGTTGTTGCTATTATGTTTTTTGCAATTATTTGTCTTGTAGTGTATGAGCAACAAGGTCAAAGAAAAATCCCAATACACTATGCAAAACGTGTTGTTGGGCGAAAAATGTATGGTGGTCAAAACACCTACATTCCGTTTAAGTTAAATCCATCTGGAGTTATACCTGTAATTTTTGCATCGTCATTTTTGACCTTTCCTTTGCAAATAGCAACGAGCTTGGGTCCAGATGTGCTCTGGTTAAATCGACTTGCAGCTGTACTCACACCAACTGGGTGGGTTTACAATATTACGTTAGTTGTGCTTATTGTATTTTTTGCGTATTTCTATACTCAGGTAACCTTGAACCCCACAGAAATGGCAAAGAACATTCGGGAAAATGGCGGCTCAATTCCTGGAATAAGAACAGACAACACTGAAAAGTACTTGCAACGTGTATTGAATAGGCTTGTATTGCCTGGTTCATTGTATCTTGCTGGTATTGCTGTTCTACCTACAATTGTACAAAATTTGTTTGGATTGCCACAAAGTATAGCAATGCTTTTAGGAGGTACATCCTTATTAATTTTGGTTGGGGTAGACTTAGACACAATGACACAGATTGAAGCTCTTCTTAAGATGCATCATCATGATGGATTATCAAAAAAAGGTAAAATTCGTGGGCGAAATCTGTAGTCAATTGAATGGTAAAAATTGGAGTATACTATGAAAGTAAGAACAAGTGTAAAGCCTATTTGTGATAAATGTAAGGTAATCAAACGATTCGGTATTGTGCGAATTATTTGTTCTAACCCTAAACATAAGCAGCGACAAGGCTAAGGAGAAATAAATGGCTCGAATTGCGGGAGTTGACCTCCCTAACAAACACGTCAATATTGCATTGACATATATTTATGGTATTGGGCGTTCTTCAGCAGATGAAATCTGTGCAAAAGCTAAGATTGAACCAACACGCAACATGAATGATTTGTCAACTGATGAAGTTGCTGTAATCCGGACACTCATTGATAATGAGTATAAGGTAGAAGGTCGTCTTCGAAGTGAAGTTGGTCTTAATATTAAACGCCTTATGGATATTGGTTGTTACCGTGGATTGCGCCACAGAAAGGGTCTTCCTGTACGTGGACAACGTACTCGAACAAATGCACGTACTCGAAAGGGTAAGAAAAAGACCGTAGCCGGTAAGAAGAAATAAGCTGGAGGCAGTATAAAATGGCAACCGTAAAGAAAAGAAAAGAAAAGCGAAGCGTATATGAAGGTAATGTTTACATTCAAGCAACGTTCAACAATACTATAATTACTATTACCGACCTAAAAGGAAATGCACTTTCATGGGCATCTTCTGGTGGTTTAGGTTTTAGAGGCGCAAAAAAGTCTACCCCTTTTGCTGCGCAATCTGTAGCTGAAACAGCAGTGCAAAAAGCTGTAAGCTATGGTTTGCGAGAAGTACATGTATTCGTTAAAGGTCCAGGAGTTGGGCGCGAATCAGCTGTACGTTCATTGGGCGCTATGGGCTTAAAAATTAAGTCAATAAGTGATGTGACACCTATTCCACACAATGGATGTCGCCCACGCAAAACACGTCGTATGTAGGAAGGTGAAAATGGCCCGAAAAAACTTAATG
>CAYJOZ010000283.1:0-1771 GCA_964371925.1 uncultured Treponemataceae bacterium
TAACAGACTTTTTCAGTGACCTAGCATATTTGCCGGGCTTTTTTTATGTAAAAAATCTGTATAAGTTTGTAATATAAGGATCAAGTAAAAAATATATTTACTCTTTTTTTTGTTTGTGGTATACTTTGTGAAATTAAAACAACGGAGCCGGAAAAATGATAAAGAGAAACGAAGGTTTACAAAATATTGCAGCAGGCTATTTATTTCCTGAAATTGCAAAGCGAAGAAGAGAGTTTTCTGCAAAAAATCTTGATGCAGAAATTATTAGCTTAGGTATCGGAAATACAACAGAGCCAATTACACCGTATATAAAAAAAGCCATGATTGACTATGTAGAAGGTTTAGGTACAAGAGAAGGGTATTCCGGCTACGGTGATGAACAAGGAAACACAGCGCTAAGAGAAAAAATTGCAAAGGTTTTTTATCCTGGAATGGTTGATGTTGATGAAGTGTTTATTTCTGATGGTGCTAAATGCGATATAGGTCGTATACAAGCTTTGTTTGGCAAAGACGTGAATGTTGCCGTTCAAGATCCTGCTTATCCAGTCTATGTAGACGGTTCTGTTTTAATTGGTGCAGCAGGGGCAAAAGGCGAAGGTAAAGATGGATATGAAGGTATCGTTTACATGCCATGTACCGAAGAGAATGGCTTTTTCCCAGATTTATCAGTAGTAAAAGAAAATTCACTAATTTATTTTTGTTCACCAAATAACCCAACAGGAGCGAGTTCTACAAAAGAAGAATTACAAAAGTTGGTAAAATTTGCAAAAGAAAAGGGTTGTATTATTATTTTTGATGCTGCCTATTTTGCCTTTATACGTGAAGAAGGTGTACCTAAAACTATTTTTGAAATTGAGGGTGCAAAGGATTGTGCTATTGAAATCAATTCTTTTTCCAAGCCAATAGGTTTTACTGGTGTTCGATTAGGTTGGTCAGTTGTTCCAAAAAACCTAAAATATGCTGATGGCACTCCAATTATTAACGATTGGAACCGTATAATGACTACCATCTTTAATGGTGCGTCTAACATTGCTCAAGCTGGTGGTCTTGCAGCTCTTGACAAGGAAGGCTTAGGCGAAATGAATGGTTTAGTCGATTACTACCTTGAAAATGCTCGCATTATTAAAGAAGCTCTTTTAAAACCAAATTTTGAAAAATTAGGAATTAAAATTTTTGGTGACGGTAATTCACCATATTTATGGGTACAATTTCCTGGCAAAAAAAGTTGGGAGGTCTTTGATCAAATCTTAAACCAATGTCATATCGTTACGACACCTGGTGCAGGCTTTGGACCGGCAGGAGAAAGCTTTGTACGTTTTAGTTCATTTGGGCATAGAGAGTCAATTGTAAAAGCGTGCGAAAGGCTTGCAAACTTTGTATTATAAATAATAGTTGTAGAGCACTTATCGTATAGATGAGTGTTCTTTTTTTAAGAGTACAAATATATTGAGAAAAAAAGACATATAGTGTAAATATGTTACACATATTGGCTAGATTTTATTTTAGAATAAAAATAGTTTTAATACACTGTGGTGTACATATAAAAGAGGATAAAATATATGGATGCAAAAAGATTTGAATTAAACAAGCAGCTTGCACAAATGCTTAAAGGCGGCGTTATTATGGATGTTATGAACGCTGAGCAAGCAAAAATAGCCCAAGATGCAGGTGCATGCGCTGTTATGGCACTAGAAAGAATTCCTGCAGATATTCGAGCTGCAGGTGGAGTCTCTAGAATGAGTGACCCAAAGCTTATTAAAGAAATTCAAAA
>CAYJOZ010000284.1:0-1162 GCA_964371925.1 uncultured Treponemataceae bacterium
ACCGACGGTGGAGAGGGAACCCATAAATCTTCACAAATTTCAACAGCAAATCGCACGTCACTGTTTGAATGTGCACAAAACAGTTGGTTTATGCCAAATGGTATTTCGCATAATTTCCCCTGAGTGTCTTTAATTGAGGCAGTTTTTACCCCTTCAAAAGCAGGTGCAAAATGTCTTTTTTCATAAAATTCTGCATAGTTTGGAATATGTGATTTAGGCACAAGGGCAACAACTTTACCGTCTGAACAAACTGCTGCAACATTGTAAAGAGAATCTTCATACGCAAAGGGAAGACCAACGAGGACACTTAAACCTCTTTCTGTTGTTGCACTTGCAACTTTTGCGAGGGCTTTTAAGGCTGACTCTTGCAAAGAACGTTGAAAAAAAAGATCAGAACAGGTATAGCCTGTTATGCATAGTTCAGGAAACACCACAAGGGAAACACCCTCTTTTTGTGCCCGTTCAATAAGAGTAATAATTTCTTGTGCATTCTTTTCACAATCGCCCACCCTTACTAAAGGGCTGGCACACGCAACACGAATAAATCCATACATAAGGGTATTATACACCTGAGTAAAAATAAAATCAATTATTAATTGTTCATTATTAATTATTAATTGCTATGCCACATCCACGTTAACTCATGTTTGTTATATTGCATGTGCTGAATATAGCTATTGGGAATTTTTGCAAACTCATCTATGAGGGACCAATCGGTTTCGCCTTGCATTTTTATAGAACAGATCATGTTTTTGGTAAGGCCTGAATCTATCCACTTTTGCACCCATTCAAAGAGACGCTCAGGATAGCAAATAACATCAGAAAAAACCCAGTCAAAGCTACCAAGGTCTTTTGGCGCCAAGGTAAAAGCATCGTGTGTTTTAAACTCTACTAGAGGGTGCTTCATAAGACGTGGGTCTAGCTCGCTTCTGTCTACTGCAAACACATTGCAGCCGAGCTCTGTTAATACCCAAGTCCAACCGCCAGGACACGCGCCTGCATCAAAACAACGCTCACCGGTTGTAGGGAGAGACCCATAACGATGATTAAATCGCACGAGCGCTTCTTCAAACTTTAAATATGCCCTACTTGGTGGGTTTTCGTGGTCTTCTATTAAAGTGATGTTTCCTGCTGGAAAAAGAGAGGTGCTTTTTGGAAACAC
>CAYJOZ010000284.1:1177-1761 GCA_964371925.1 uncultured Treponemataceae bacterium
AGGAACATCAAAAGGAAACGGCTTAAGTTTTGTGTTTATATATGGTAACTTTTCTTGAATAAGTGAGGACCGCCTAAAATTCTCATAAGAATATGAAGCCCAGTTTCTCATAATATCTTTTAGCGCATTTGCCGCCTGGGATATGGACTCAAAGGTAAGCACGTACACTTCTTTTAGGCTTGTTTTAGCCCATGAAGGCTCTACAAAGTCCTCGCATTCATAATAGAGAAGGTTTTCATATTCTACAGGGTTTGTTGTGTATCCAAATCGCCTAGTAAGTTCGTCTTTTAATTGTTTTTTATGCTCATCAAAGGCAAGATAGGCACACCCTTGTAATTTATCCATATTTTCCTTTTTACATTTTTAAAATCCGTAGATTACGCAAGAATTACACAGATTTTTATTTAGAAATTACACTCTGTCATTCTGAGTATACCACATATCTAAGCTCTTGAAGAATCTTTTCTGTTTTCTAAGAGATTCTTCCTAGTGCACAGCAGAAGGCAGAGTCAGAATGACAACCTTTGCACAGCAGAAGGCAGAGTCAGAATGACATGACACCACCTACCCGCCATCTCCGCCCT
>CAYJOZ010000285.1:0-1743 GCA_964371925.1 uncultured Treponemataceae bacterium
AACTTGCTGATCTTGAATATCATCCAGTTCGTGGACTTGAAGGTGTAAAAGCTGCTAATGTACAAGTTGGAGATGTAACAGTAAAATTAGCTGTTGTTCACCAATTAGGTAACGTTGATAAAATTGTTCAACAAGTTCGACAAGAAATTGCTGAAGGTAAAGAACTTTCATACCACTTCATTGAAGTTATGGCTTGTCGTGGTGGTTGTGTTGCTGGTGGTGGTCAACCATACGGAGCAACAGATGAAATTCGTGCAAAACGAGCTGCAGGTCTTTATACTGATGATAAAAACTCAGAAATTCGTGTGTCTCACAAGAATGAGCACGTTATGAAAGCTTACAAAGACTACTTTGGTGAACCAAACCATGGTAAAGCTCATCACTACTTACATACAACATACACAAAACGTGAATTGTATAAATAAGTTGCGGTAAATAGCTAAAGGAAAGGCGATGCAAAAATGCATCGCCTTTTTACTTGTGTTACTTGTTTGAATTAATTTTTGAATAAATACAACCGCAATAATCTTGTCTGTATAAATTAAAGTCTTTAGATAATTCTAAGCTTCGTTTGTAACCATTTCTTTTCTTAAAATCTGAAAATAAAAATTTTACATTATGTTCGCCTTGAAGTGCGTAACCTATTTCATTGATAGCTTTTGCATCTTTATGAGGGCTAATAGAAAGAGCTGTTGTAAAATAATCGTAGTTATGTTTTTGTGCATACTCTGCAGTTTTTTTTAACCTAAAAGAATAACAATCAATGCATCTCTCTCCCCTTTCTTTTTCAGTTTTTCGTTCTTTGATGAATTCAGTTTTTACTGCTGTGAAATATTCTAAGGGGATGTACTTTTCTTCTTCTATTATAATCGGTAAAGTTGATAGATTTTTGGAGACTATGATGGTTTGCAAAAATGTTTTTAATTCATTTAGTCGCCTGGTATATTCTTCTACAGGGTGAATATTAGGGTTATAATAATATATTGTTATATTAAAAACATTTGCTAACCGTTCTAATACTGCTGATGAACAAGGTGCACAGCAAACATGGAGCAGTAGGCGCGGAGGTTTTTTTTCAAAAAGGGGATTTGTTTTAATGCTCTCTATTTCACTTTGAAATAATACATCAAAGTTGTTGTACATTAGCTATTATTCCTGTTATTTATCTATCTAGTGTCATTATAAGATAGATTTTTAATAAGAGCAAGAGTTGTTAAAATAAAAAGAGGCAGAATATTCTGCCTCTTTAACGCTAATAGTTCTTTTCCCTAACAATAATTCCTTCTTGAATAAGGGGTGCTATTAAGTTACTGTCGCTGTTTGCCGTGTTGAATCCAACAATTTGCCCAATTTCAATTATGTTGCTTTTTTTAATTGTTGTGATAACAGCAGTGTTTTTAGCATTACGTATTTCTGCAGCACTGTATCCTGCTATTCCACCAACATAATAGCCAGGCAGAGGCCCAACAAGTGCTACAGCTGTTGCTGTTACATTACCGGTGTTTACAACGTTCTCTAGGTAAACATCTCCTACTTTTCCACCTGCTGTTCCAAGGATTCCACCTACTCTATTGTAGTCCCCAACAATAGTTCCTACATTTCGAGAATTTGTAATGCTGCAATCTTCATCATAGGCTGCAAGTAAATAACCAGCTATACCTGCTACATTTTCATGAGAGCCAAAGATCGAACCGTAGTTTATACAATTAATAATTTTAATGCTTTCTCCATAGCCTAAAATTC
>CAYJOZ010000286.1:0-1742 GCA_964371925.1 uncultured Treponemataceae bacterium
ATTTCAGAAAATAAGGAGTATGGTGCACCAATAGAAAGAGTAGAGGGTGGTTATAGTTATCCTGAGCCAAACATAGGAAGTTCCCACAAGGTATCAATCTCATATTATCCGAGTAAAACAGTAGCAATTGTACATACTCATGCTGCATACACTGGTAATGATGATGAATTTTCAAGTGCAGATAAAGATTTTGCTTATGAAATTGATGGCCCAGTATATCTTGTTAGTGCAACTGGTAAATTACGAGTTTATGATCCTACAACAAATAAAGATACAACTTTACGTACTGATATGCCTGTTGATCCTAAGTATACGGAGAAGGTAAATCAAGCAAAAAATTAGTATAGTGATGGAGGCTATTATGAAAAAAAGAATTGCAATAGTATTTTTTTTACTCGTATTAAAAATAGTAGTAATACAGGGGGAGACTATGATAGACATACAAAAAATCATAGCATTATATGAGAATAATATGCAAGAAAACTATGAACAAAAAATAATTGAAGCAATTAAAGAATTGACTTTGCAGGATATAAATGCTGTAAGTTCTGATGGATTAACATCTCTTCATTATGCGTCTCGATATGGGTATACTGAATTAGCAGAAGCCCTTATCAAAAATGGTGCAGATTTGGAAATACAGAATTACGGTGGCTTTACTGCATTAGATGAGGCTATGATTGCAAGGCAGTGGGAAATTTTTTATCTATTGATTGCACATGGAGCAAAGTTTCAAGAAAAAGAAGGTATTGACTATACATTTAGAGATTTGTCGCTACCAGAAAAAATACCAAATCAATGGTTTGATACACAGCCTACGGATGGATTTGTTCCAAATGAAGAAACAGCAAAACAAATTGCAGAGGTAATATGGACTACACTTTACGGGGATCAAACTGAATATAAACCTTTTGTTGTAACGCTACTTGATAATGAAACATGGGTTGTGGCAGGAACACTTTCTGGGTATGGGCCAGTTATTGAAGATGGTAAATTAATAATTCGTGATAGTGAACCGCTGATGCAATTTACTGCTGGCGGTGTTCCATATATCAAAATAGATAAGAAAACGGGGAGTATATTGGGAGTAGCTCATACAAAATAAAAAATAGTCAAGATGGAATTAAGAAACTATCTATAACATGGTGACATTCCATTAATATTATTAAGGTAATAACCCCGTAAAGTATGTAGATCCAGATGGACGGATAACATATGATAGTACATCAAAGACCTACTATTGTGACTTAGATGATAAAACTGATATTCAAATTGCTGCGAAAGCTTTTTTAGATGATTTTGAGGCAAGTAAAATCATAGCAACTAGTTCATCTACAGGAGAGGCAGTTGAGTTTCGTACGCCTAAAGAAGCTTTTACTTACTTGGAAGCAGGAACATCTTCTTTATCAAGTGATAAACAAAGCAGTGAATTACTTCTATCCACATCTTCATTAGTTATGGGTATTTCATCTGAACTTGCTGAGACTCCAGGTGCTACGAAAGCTTTAGGTATTGTTGGGAATTTGCTTTCTGTTCCCCAAGCTAAAGAAAATTTTGATGCTTTTATTGATGAAGCTAATCTTGATACTGGTTCAGACCTTGCATTTAGTGTAGTAGGATTTTTAGGTGTAAAAGGTGCTATTGCAGGCTTTATGTTATCTCTTGGTAAAGATGGTCTGATATTTATTAGTGAAAAAATGTATTATTTAAATCAAGATCTAGAAAATTATTATATTCAACAA
>CAYJOZ010000287.1:0-1726 GCA_964371925.1 uncultured Treponemataceae bacterium
GAGTTTGCAACGCAAACCATAAAATGAATGTGGAGGCAGCACTTTGCCGAAACATTCATTAATTCTCCTAAGCAAATAATTATCCATTCGTAATGTGATTTATAAATAATATCACAAAATCAAACAAATGTCTATATTTGTAAAGAATTTTATGCAAAATATAGCGTCGCTTACAATAGCATTATGGGAGATTACTGTCAATAGTTTTTTTATATAGCATGATGCTAGTGTTAATCCCTATTTGGTACAATTTCAAGCCAATATCCATCTGGGTCTGTAATAAAATATATTCCCATTTCAGGATTTTCATAGCAAATACATCCCATTTCTTTGTGTCTTCTATAAAAATCATCGTAACAATCGGTAACAAATGCGAGATGATATTCACATTCACCTAAGTTGTACGGCTCTTTGCGATTTCTTAACCATGTTAGTTCCAATTTGAAGTTAGTTTCTTCATCCCCTAAAAACATTATTTTAAAAGCCTTGCTTTCAGGTTCAAATTCTCGTACCTTTTTTAAGTCGAGTGCTTTTTGATAAAACTCAAAACTTCTATCTAAGTCCAGCACATTAATGTTAAAATGGTCAAATCGTATCATGTGTATTCTCCTAAGAATATAATATACATTCATTATAGTTAAATGCATATTATTGTCAAATGCTATGATTAGATGCCTCGGAGTTTACAAATCCCTATCCTAAATTCACAAAATGTACTATACTATCTGTATGAAAAAAAAACTGCTTTTTTTATTGATAATGCTCTTTTTACTAGAATCTTGCACTTCTTTTTGTAAGAATACTATTGTTCAGACAATAAAATCAAACAATGCAACAGCATACGTTTTTCAAAGGTCGTGTGGTGCAACAACAGGCAATAGTACACAAGTAAGTATACTGCATTCAAATAAAGCATTGCCTAATAAACCAGGAAATATTTTTATACTCGACTCAGACAGTGTTGTAACTGCTACGTGGACTACCGACACAAATCTTCGTATTACCTATGAGTGTGATGAGGAGCAGGTTCGAAAAAAAGAAATAGTTTTAGATGATATTACCATTGAGTATTTTGGTACTAGACCATAGCGGAGTAACAAAATAGGAGAAGATACTGCGGGTAATAAGGTAGCAAAAGGAACTACAGGGTGGCTTTTTGGTGGCTACGTAAGTATGGAAAAAGAAGAAAGCGACAACGTAATGTAGAACTTTATTGTTTATTATAGGAAAAAAAAGTAGTAGCAGTAGGTTAGTCGTTTACGATGCAAAACATCTTTCAAAGCGTATTTAGGAGAGCTTTGCACAAAACCAAAGACTACGTGCAAAGCTTATCGTGTTTTTATTCTTAAAGTTATAACACCGCGTTAGGGCGGAGGCGGAACTACCACAGACGCTGCAAGCGGCGAGGAATTGGAGCCGTAGACCGACTCCAAAAAGAAAGGATTGCTTGTGGCAAGCCTTTCTTTTTGGGGAAACGCCCATTTACAAAAAAAAGCTAGCCAACACAGTTGCTGACTAGCCTTCTCTTTCTTAGCATTTTCGTTTACTTAAGAAGTTGCTTTTTCTTTTGAGTTAATTACACTAAAAACAACAGCAAGCACAACCAAAATAGTGAGACCTGTTAAAAGAGCGCCTTGGTTTACCGTAAAGTTAGGATTAATATTTGCTTTGACCATTGCACCACCTGCGTTTACAACGTATGGGCAAAGAGCCATACCAACGTTTT
>CAYJOZ010000288.1:0-1724 GCA_964371925.1 uncultured Treponemataceae bacterium
TACACATAAATTTAAAGGTGGTTATCACCCTCCGGAAAAGAAAGAGCTTTCTAACAATGAAAGCATTTTACAAGCCTTTCCTTCAACAAAAACATTTTATATCCCTATAACACAGGGAGGCTCCCCAAATCAACCGATTGTTGCCGTTGGGGACAAGGTGGCACGCGGACAAAAAATTGCCCAAGCTGATGCTTATATGTCAGCCCCTGTGCATGCTTCTGTTTCAGGCGTAGTAAAAGAAATCAAAAACAATCTTGTATCAGGTAATATTGAAGCTCCTTGTCTTGTTATCGAAGCAGATGATTCAAACAGAACGGACTTTTTACCGGTATTGGATCCTTTTTCTTGTTCAAAGGAAGATGCTATTGAACGTGTTAAAGAAGCAGGAATTGTTGGCATGGGTGGAGCTGCGTTTCCAACACATGTAAAACTTAACCCACCCCAAGATAAAACTATTGAAGTTGTTATTGCCAATGGCGCGGAATGCGAACCATATCTAACAATAGATGAAAGAACTATGATTGAAAATGCAGATACATTTATTGATGGTTTATCTATTGCTGTTCATATTTCAAATGCAAAAGGTGGCATTATTGCCATTGAAGACAACAAAACACGAGTCATCCCTATACTTGAAGAAGCGATTGAAAAAGCAGGCCTAAGCGAAAAAATAGGTATTGTTTTGTGTAGGACAATGTACCCACAAGGTGGTGAACGAAATATTGTTCAGTCTGTTTTAAAGAAAGAAATTCCGCAAGGAGGCCTTCCAGCTGATATTGGATGCATCATTCAAAATGTTGGAACACTGTGCGCTATAAGCGAAGCCTTTAGAGAAGGGAAACCTTTAATTGAAAGAGCCTTCACTGTTTCAGGTGGTGCATGTGAAACCCCAAAAAATATAACAGTCCCCGTTGGCACATTAGTAAGTGATTTAATGCCTGATGTTTTTTCGGCTTCTGTTACTGAAACCAGAAAAATACTTTCGGGAGGCCCTATGATGGGCTTTCCTATGAAAAGTGCAGACTTTCCTATTCAAAAAAACACTTCAGGAATACTTTTCTTAAATGAAGAAGAGGCTAACCTCACAGAAGAAGGCGAGTGCATAAACTGTGGGCGATGTATTCCTATTTGTTCATGCAGAAATACCCCGGTAATGATTGCTCGTTCTTTAAAAGCAAATGACGTTGACAAAGCTAAATACTACGGTCTTATGAACTGTGTTGAATGTGGTACCTGTGCATATGTTTGCCCTGCAAACGTTCGGCTTATTCATAGATTTAGACTTGGTAAAATGATTGCACGCAAAAAAGATGCGGCCGCAAAAGCTAAGCTAGATGCAAAGGGAGGAAAATAATAATGCCATTTCAAATAGACCCTAAACAATTAAACTTAGTAAGTAGCCCTCATATTAAATCTAATGCGGGAACAAGTAATCCTTTTCGGACTTCCTGCTCTCATCTCTCTTGTAACCTCAGTTATTTCTTGCGTTTTCTTTGAATGGGCAGCACAAAAGCTACTAAAAAAGCCAGTTCAAATTTCTAACCTCTCTGCGGTTATCACAGGCTTACTATTATCACTCTCTATTTCACCAGCAGTCCCTGCTTGGATGATTATTATAGGTGCTTTTTTTGCCATCGTAGTTGGAAAAGAATTTTTTGGTGGCCTCGGAGCAAATGTTTTTAATGCAGCACTTATTGGACGCGGTTTTATGGTTTTAAGTTTTG
>CAYJOZ010000289.1:0-1713 GCA_964371925.1 uncultured Treponemataceae bacterium
TTAGCTTCGGTACCGTACGAAAATCTGACAAAGTATACACAGTGTTGACATTAATTGTATTTTACTGTAAAATATTTCCATAGAACATTAATGGTATCCTCAAGGTGGAAGTCGTTCAAACGACTTCTTTTTTTTACTCAAATTAACAAACGGAGAACAATGGAGTATACAGCACTCGAAAATCAAAAGTATTATACTGAATGTCAAAAAATGGTTGATGGAATATCCTATACCATAGTTGAACTACATGTAGTTCCTGCGAAAAATACAATAAAGGTATCTATTGTAATATGTCACAAAGATTCTTCATTGGGTGTTGGCATTAATGATTGTGCAAAAGTTCACCGATTGTTATTACCACATTTTGAAGATGTTCTGCAATCAGAAGATGTATATATGGAAGTAACTTCACCAGGTATGGAACGTACATTGAAAAATGCTGCGGAATTTCCCTTGTTTTTGGGAAGAAATGTTAAGGTATGGCATACGGAACTATCCGACTGGATTCAAGGTACCATACTAAAAGCCGATGAGAAAGCGGTATTGATGAGTATTCGAGAGGACAATAATGAAAAAATGTTCCCTTATGGGACAATAGCAAAAGCAAAACTTTTAGTGGAGGGCTAGCATGGCATCAAAGATGGCGGAAGCAATTCAACAGCTAATTCAAGATAATGGTTTAACCGAAGAAGCTGTATTAAAAACAATTGAAAGTACAATTAAATCAGCGTATAAGCGAAAATTTGGAACATCAGAAAACTGTTTGGTAGAGTTTGAAGATGATTTAAGTGACGTAACAGTATATTCACGCAAAATGATAGTAGATGGAGTATATGATCCCGTTACAGAAATAGAGCTTGAAGAAGCTTTGGAAATGAGCCCCGATTGTGAAGTAGGGGATGAAATTGATATTGTAATCGATCCTAAAGATTTTGAGCGATCTGCAGTGCAAACTGGAAAACAAATCGCCCATCAACTATTTACAGAAAGCCAAAAAGATACTTTGTTAGCAGAATACAAAGAAAAACTTGGAGAAATTATTATTGGATATTGTCAAAGGGAAAAGAATGGCAATATTTATATGGATCTTGGAAAAGTTGAAGGTATTTTGCCTAATAAATTTCAATCACCACGTGAATCATATGTTAAAAATGACCGTATTAAGGCATTGATTGTTGATGTTAAAAAAACAGGCTCTGGGTTGCAAGTTGTTCTTTCAAGATCAGACCCAGAATTCGTACGATCAATTATAGAACTTGAAGTTCCAGAAATCTACGATAATACCATAGAAATAAATAGTATTGTTCGAGAAGCAGGATATCGTACAAAAGTTGCAGTATCTTCACGACGTGAAGATGTAGACCCTGTAGGTGCATGTGTAGGACTTAAGGGTGTTCGCATTCAATCAGTAATTAGAGAACTTGAAGGCGAAAAAATTGACATTCTACGTTATGACCCAGACCCAAGAGTGTTTATTAAAAATGCATTATCTCCAGCTGAGGTTACTGGTGTAGTTATTTTAGATGAAGAAAAGAGAACTGCGCTTGCAGTTGTCCCAGATAATCAATTTTCACTTGCAATTGGTAAACAAGGATTAAACGTTCGATTAGCAAATAAACTTGTTGATTGGAATATTGATGTAAAAACAGAAGAGCAGTATGAAGATATCGATACCTTATTGGTAGAGTCTCGTAAAGCAGCACAAGATTTATT
>CAYJOZ010000290.1:0-660 GCA_964371925.1 uncultured Treponemataceae bacterium
AAAGAATTAGTAGCGACAAAAAATTGGCTCATCAACTTATAATGAGGGAAAAAGCTGAACGTGATTATAACACTGGTATGGTAAGTGCTGAACGTAGAGGTATACAAAAAGGCGTACTGCAAACAGCTCAAAATTTAAAACAAATTGGTATTCCGCTTGCCCAAATTATTCAGGCTACTGGTTTATCAGAAAGTGAAATTAAGAAATTATAACAATAAAATTCTACATTACGTTGTAGAGTTCTTCTTTGTTTTTACTACCACAATAATTTTTCTTACTAACCTACCCAGTGCATAAGATATATTCATAAAGACTAGCCCCAAAATATAACTAACCATAAAATCATTTGCAAAAAAGGCTTTACCAAGTATTAAAATAAGTATATGCACTCCGGATATGAGAATACTAACCGCCAATAATAAGAGAAACCTCCATTGAAGGCATCCAGCAATCAAGCCTATAACCGGTAAAAGTAAAAAGAAATAAACAACAAAATCTTTTGCAAAATCGTCACTTAACACAAACTTTCTTTTTTTTTCTGAATGCTCTTCGGAAGGTAATACTGAAAGTTCTTTTTCATTTACACCTTCTGTTTCTGTGATTCGTACAGTATCTGCAATTACTTGAGATTCCTTATTTTGCATTATAATTGTTTTGTTT
>CAYJOZ010000290.1:670-1708 GCA_964371925.1 uncultured Treponemataceae bacterium
AGTGCTTATGTCTTGCCCCTTTTGCTGTCTTATAATTGTTTTGTTATCAAAAGAACTTGTACCATCTGCATAACGAGGGAGCGTTATATTATCAGAATTATATGATTTAAAATACCTAAAACTATTATATTCATCATAGCTTGCAGCGTTGAGGTTAACAAAGACAGCTAAAAGATTTTCAGGGTTTAAATCATTAAAGTATAGATTTAAATAATCACCATCAAATATAAAGTAAAGAGAAAAATTGTCTTTATTTTCATAAAAGCTGGGCCATTCTATAGGAAGCCAAGAAACAGCAAATACTTTATTTGGTTCTTCTTCAACATAGTGAGCAGTTATATGCATACCACCTTCAATAAATTCCGCATCGATTACGGTTGCTACATCAGTATAAGAAAGAGTAATTGTATCAAAAATTTTCTCATCTTCTCCCGGTGTTATGTATATATTGGCAGTAGAAATTGCATCATACCAAGGCTCCATATCAACATATCCTGGCCCTTCATCGATATAATCTTCAGGAAAAACCTCAGCTAAATTATATGCAAAGCGCTCAACATTTTCTAAGTGTTCACGGTATGTTTCTACATTTTTACTTAGTAACACATCGACATGAAAATCAGGAACCCAAAAGCCATTCGATATACCAAGTCTTTCACGTAATGTAGCCATTACGCTTTGAGATTCTTCATTCAATGATAAGGTCGTTACACTTTTATGCTCTTCTCCAAATAACGATAACCCCAAAAATACAAATACTAACATAAGTATTTTGTGTCCCATTTTTTTCATATGCCTATCTCCTCTGGTTAAAATAATTATGCATTATTGTTAATTATTACAGTCCCCCAAAAAGCCAGCCTTCACCATCAATATAAATGTCTAGCTCTGCAAGGGCGGTATCGTTGTATTTTGTACCAGGTGTTATTTCTGTTACTTCCATTTCAAAACCATACATTTGTGGCATAATTGAATATTCTTGGGGTAACAAAGAAGCTTTTAGAAAATAATGCTTACTTGGTTCATCATAATTCACTA
>CAYJOZ010000291.1:0-1697 GCA_964371925.1 uncultured Treponemataceae bacterium
AGGGATTGAAATAGTTCTCTTAATTTAAAATTTTTCCCATTAATAAGCCCCAGTCTTTTTCATCAATAATTTCAAAGCCGAGCTTTTGATAAAATCCTATGGCATTTTTGTTTTCAGAACTGACGCCCAAGTGAACTCCCGGAACATTCTTTTTTTGTAAGTATGTTTCAAAGGTTTCTATGAGCTTTTTACCGCAACCTTTTCCTTGCATACTGGGTAAAATATCTATGTGTAAATGTGCAGGGTATTTTTTTAATTCCGGAAGTATTGGTGTGTTATGATTATCATGGAGTGTTTTAATGAGTGTATTTTCAGTTTCACTTTTTCCGCTTGCAGGTGTATATTTTTTTCGTAATGGAGGAAGCCATGTTGTTTCCATCCACTCATTAAACCTTTTAGAATCTGTGCATCCCAGTATGTACCCCTGCGCAGTTGATTCTTTATCTTCTGTTACAATAAAGCAAGCTTCTCTCTCAAAAGACATGTAATTAATTGCATAATAATCTCCCAGTAAGTGGGGATAGTGGTATAAATTAGTAGCATCACTTCCATTATTCCCCGTTTTTAAGCAGATATCATATATGCTGTGAGCATCTGAAAAATGTGCTTGCCGAATGGTATACATAAAAAGTTCCCTCATTTTTAGTATAGCACATCAAATTATAAACTGCAAGATTTTATAATTGATGATTATGTGTGCCGCATAAACATACAAAGCTTTTTTATATTCAATTTTCCCTTACCTTACCAGTCCGTTTTTAATTTAAAAATTCTTTTTCTTATATAAACGTTTTATTAGGGAAGACAAAACCCTTAATTGCGAAGCACGGTTTTTTCTTCCCTAAAACCCATCTTTTTCCGGCACGCTTTTTTACTGTCGTATAAGTAAAAACTTTTAAGTTAATTTTAATGCTTAGAGAATTTTGATTCGCTCATAATTGACGTCATAGGCATATTATGATCCCTTGTAGAACGAGACATAAATGACGATAGATAAATTTCTAAATAAAAAAAGGATTTGTAATGAATGATAAAGAAAAAGACAGAGAAGAACTTTATAGCTTGCTAGCAGAAGGTTTGCAGGCAGTTAGAGAGGGTAGAACTCAACCTTTTGATGAAGCTATGGCAGAAATCCGTAAAGAATTAAAACTAGACAAACAAGAACAATAAAAAAACAGCTTCCAAAGCTGGAAGCTGTTTTCTGTGACAGGCTATAGGGCTTAAACACCCCATATCTACACCCGAACAATTAGTAACTCGTAATTACTAATTATCCTAGTACATACCGCCCATGCCACCCATTCCGCCCATGTCACCACCCATAGGAGCAGCTGGAGCTTTTTCTGGAATATCAGTGATAAGCGCTTCAGTTGTAAGCATTAAGCTTGCAATAGAAGTAGCGTTTTGTAATGCAGTTCTTGTAACTTTTGCAGGGTCAATAATACCGGCTTCAACCATGTCTACCCATTCGTTTTTAGAAGCATCAAAACCAATGCCTTTTTTAGCTGTTTTTGCTTTGTCGGCAATTACAGAACCGTCGCAGCCTGCATTTTCTGCAATTTGGCGAATAGGCTCTTCAAGTGCTCTTCTAACAATTTTGAAACCTGTTTTTTCATCGTCTGTATATGCTGAAATGTCAGCTTTATCAAGTGCAATAGATGCTTGGATAAGAGCAAGACCACCACCAGGTACAATAC
>CAYJOZ010000292.1:0-1691 GCA_964371925.1 uncultured Treponemataceae bacterium
TTGTATGTTTAAAAAGCGTTAAGGGTCCGGGACGAATCGCAACGTCCCGGCGGTTTTTTGCTACTTTTTGGGCGCCCAAAAAGTAGAACCGCAAAACGGTAGTTTTATAAAAATATGATTTAAATCAAAAAAGCAAAGTATGGCTGCAAGACATAAAAAGCATTAGTATTTAAAATCGCTTCCGCCAATAAACTCTCTAATAATCGATTGACTCGGTACAAGGTTTGCAGGAATTGGTGAAAAATTATCTAAAAAGCGTAAGATCCGTGTAGCTTCATCGTATTCTTTATCTAAAGGCGTAACACAGCGCAATAATGGCTCTGCATACACTTTTAATACAGCTAGTTCATAATCAAGTGCGGTATTGAGCATTACATCTGCATTGTTTTGAAAAGGGAAAATGTATTTTCGCTCTCCCCTATGAACATTTTCCCACATTCGCATTGTCGCAACGGCAGACATTCCTCTAAAATTATAATCGCGTACAATGCGGCGTACCAAACGATTATCACTTGTTGATATCCTATTATGATCATCTAAGTTTAACTGTGTTAAGGCAGATAAATAAATCTTAAATTTGTTTTTTACAGGAATTAGTGCGGTCAGCTTATCATTTAGACCATGAATACCTTCAAGCACTAAGATTTCATGACTTTGCAGTTTCATTTTTTTTCCGCTGCTATAGCTTCTTCCGTTATTAAAGTCGTAAGCAGGAAGTTCTATTTCTTTTCCGTCAAACAACGCTACTAAATCTGCATTGAGCTTTTCAACATTAAGCGCTTCTAAGCATTCGTAGTCAGGATTTCCTTTTTCATCTAATGGTGTTTTATCTTTTCCTATGTAATAGGTATCAAGCTCAATTACCCTCGGTGTATAACCCAATACTTGAAGTTGCATCGAAAGTTTTTTTGAGGTGGTTGTTTTTCCAGAACTTGAAGGCCCCGCAATTAATACAAGTCTTATGTCTTTATTTGAAAAAATGGAATCTGCAATATCTGCAATGCATTTGTTTTGAAGTGTTTCTGTAATGTTTACAAAGTCCTTAATTTTTTTTGTTGAAATCATTTCATTTAGTGAGGCAACAGATGTTACACCAATGGTTTTACCCCATTCTTTATATCGTTTATACACATTAAACAGTGCTGGAACATCTTCATGCTTTTGTATTTCATTCGGCTTCGAAGTAGATGGGAACTGAAGCAAAAAACCTTCTTCATATTGCATTAAATCAAAGTGTTGTATTTTTCCCGTTGATGGATACAATGGGCCAAAATAAAGATCTGAAAAATCTCTTAAAGAGTTCACTTTATAGCTTCGACGTACTAAAAAATTTAACTGTTTTCTTGTTTCTGATAGCCCTAGCTTTTCTAGCATAGCACAAGCATCTTTATAAGACACAATTTCTTGTTTTATACATAAGTCTAAATCTACAAGTTCTTGCATTTTAGCTTTAAGCTTTTGTATTTCTTCATTACAAAGTGGTTTTTCTCTATCGATGGTGTAATAATAGCTATAACCTAAACTATGCCCCACTACAAGACGTGTATTTGGAAATACTTCATGTGCCGCTGCTGCAAGCACAAAACAAAGCGATCTTCTGTACACGCTTGAACCCTCTGAACTACCAACTAAAACAGGCTCTATAACTGCGTCAAATTCTACGCTACTCGAAAGAGAACATATTTCATTGT
>CAYJOZ010000293.1:0-1689 GCA_964371925.1 uncultured Treponemataceae bacterium
CTACTTTCATATCTGATATAAATTGATCTATTTGAGTTGGATCTTGTGCAAAAAGGTCATAGATTGGAGCTACAACATTGAGAAGGAATCCATCAGGTAATTTTGAGAAATGGACACTATAGTTTCCGCCTGCTTGGTTTGCTTCAGAGATAGCTTTACTAAGCTGTCCTGTAGGCTGAAGTTCTACAGATTTAAATGCAGGAATCATACCAGCTTTTGTAACCATGTACTCGTGGCCTTCTGGTGTTGTTGCCATTGCTTCAAGGAATGCAAGAGATTCTTCTAGGCGTGGACTATTTTTGTTAACAGCATAATAACTTGGTGCAAAAATTGATAGCCCTGATTGCTCTACATTTGAAAATGCATTTGGAGCATAACCAATTTCAAACGTTACTCCCAATTGATTCATATTAGGATCTACCCAGTTACCTTGGTGTAAGAAAGCTGTTTTTTGTTGGGCAAATGCACCAACTTGATTATCGTAGCTTCCATTTGTTAGGATATTTTTGTCTGCATACATAAAAAGTAGTTGTAAAAACTCTGCATATTCTCTGAAACGTTCTTCATCAAATTCACCTTCTAGAACTGCATCTACTACACTTGTATCACCATATGCTAGACCATTACCTAAATATGTTGAAAAGTGATGCTGTGCTGCATCCCACCACATACCACCGGCAAGTGAAGTTGCAATTGCTACAGGTGCATCAATACCAAGTTCGGCTTTCATTGAATCAATTTTTGCAAAAGCCTCTGCATAAGCATCTTGAGTTGTAAGCGTTGCTGGATCTACACCTGCTTTTTTTAAGATATCTGCATTGTATGCTAAACCATATCCTTCAATAGCAGTAGGGAAACCATACACTTTCCCATCGCTTGTAAAAGAAAGATCTGTATCTTTTACCCATGCTTCATTTGAAAGATCATACATATAATCTTTAAAAGTATTAAACTCACCTAGACCACCAAATGTAAAAATATCTGGCATATCATCAGCTTGAGCTTTTGCTTTTAAAGCTCCACCATAATCTCCACCACCACCGAGCGTTTCAACCGTTACGGTAGTTCCTGTTCGTTCAGAATACTCTGCTGCGTATGCATCTAAGGCATCCTTAATTTCAACTTTTATTTGAAACATTTTTACGGTGGTATCTTCTTGCCCACCACAACTTATGAATAACATAGAACATGCCATCACAAGTACCATAAATACTGTAAAACCTTTTTTCATTGTTTCCTCCAAAATGTCTTTGCAAAGGTGTTACGTAACACCTATTAATGAGTATATCACACTTCTATTATTTGTCAAGCATAATATTTGTGAATATTTAAAGAATCTGTATTTATTTTACATAAAAACAAAACAAATAAAAAATGTAAATACTTATTTACATAAAAATGACAGGGAAACATCATTCGCATGCGCATTCCCTGTCATTACATTGTTACATATATAAATATGAATTAATTACCTACATTAATTCATATTAGCTACTGCAGCTTCCATGTCTGCAATAAATTGATCTATTTGTGTAGGATCTTGTGCGAAAAGATCGAAGATAGGTCCAAACACATTTTGGCCAACACCGTCAGGAAGCATACCGAAGAATACACCGTAGTTTCCACCTTTTTGGTTTGCTGCTACGAGTTCTTGGCTAAGTTGACCTGCAGGTTGTAGTGTAACTGATT
>CAYJOZ010000294.1:0-1687 GCA_964371925.1 uncultured Treponemataceae bacterium
TATTTCCATAAGTTCCATTCTTTACTCCTATAAAAACTCTGCGTTAGCTGCGCATCATGGATGACGCGAATTCGCAGTTTTAAAAGCAACGCTTTTGAAACTGCAAATGATAAAATAACTAGGAGGTTATTTTATCATTACTCCTTTATCAAAGCTACTGAATAATTGAGTGAAATAATTGCTCTGTTAAAAGCCCCCATCCATCAATTAAAACAAACAAAATTAATTTAAATGGCATAGAAATTTGTACTGGGGGCAACATAATCATACCCATCGACATAAGAATACTAGCAACAACCATATCAATAATTATAAATGGAATATATAACAAAATACCAATTTTAAATGCTACCGTAAGTTCATGAAGAACAAAAGCTGGGATTAACACGTGAGTAGGAACATCTGCCAACGTATCAGGGCGAGAATACTGCCCCATTGCCATAAACAGGGTAATATAATCGGCATCCTGAGACATTTGCTTATACATGAATATGCGCAGAGGTGCCTCTGCCTCACTCACAGCTTCTTCAATACTAATATTTCCATCTGCCAATGGCTGATAGGCATTCTCATAAATAGTCGAAAAAGTAGGCCACATAATAAAAATAGTCATAAAAAATGCTATACCATTAAGTACTGCAGTTGGAGGTACTTGCTGCAAAGATAATGCTCTTTTAATAAAATCTAAAACAATTGTAAAGCGTAAAAAAGAGGTTACCAATATAAGAATGCTCGGAGCAAGTGTGAGCACAGTTAACAGAAGAAGTATTTGAACAGAAAAAGCTAAATCCTGTCCTGATTCCGGCTCCCTAAGCTGTATGTCAACCAGTGGCAATTGAACTGGCGTTACAGTCCCATCCATTTGTTGTGTCCCATCTGTTGAGCCTTGCGGAAAATTTTGGGCAAACAAACTTGTAGAGGCAGATACTGTGATTAGAATTATGCATAAAAGAGCAATTTTATTTCTCATCGGTTGAGCCCCTTTGCAGGCGTATCCGTTGTTTTTTTATTGTATCTTCTGCCAACTTTGCGGTATTGGTAAATGAGCTAAGAATGCTTGCAAAATCTCTTGCCTTAGATTGCGGTACTTTCTCTGCTTCTAGAATCATCTGATTTACCAAATCTTCATCGGTTATTTCGCCAATTAAATTCACGCCTGCTTCTGACACACCAACAAGCCACGCCTTATTAGGCATTGTAATTACTTGTACCGTTTTACCAGGTGCAAGTGTGAGCGTTGCAGCTTTTTTTAAAAAAGGATTTTCAGATTCTTTAGACACCAAACTACGTCGTAATACCCTTGCAAGTCCGTAAATAATTGCAGCTACTAAAATAAGTGCAAGAATCACACGTATTAACGACCATGTTGTAATCTCTCCAGCTTGAATTTGATTTTCATCGGTAGATTGAATGTTATCGGTATTAGGACTTCCAATAACATATTCTTCTTCTAGATTTATAACTTCAGTTTGCGCTGAGTTATCAATTGCCTCCTGAGCGAACACACTAACAAGAGACAATATACACATAACAACTACGCAAAGTCTTTTATTTGAAAAAATTTTAATAATCGGCCCCCACCCAAAATAAACTTAATGCAAATCGCTAACCCGCTCAATGGGCGATAAAATCTCTGTTACACGAACACCGAAGTTTTCATCAATAACAACAACCTCACCTTTTGCAA
>CAYJOZ010000295.1:0-1665 GCA_964371925.1 uncultured Treponemataceae bacterium
TCAACATTAATCGCTCGCTTGTAATTCAATTTTTACAAAGAAATAAAGTTACAACGCGTTCTCAATTAAGCAAAGCATTAGACCTAACTCCGGCGGCAATAACAAAAATAGTACAAGAGCTCGTAGATTATAACATAATTGAAGAAACGGGATTTTATGCAGGCGAAAAAGGCCGTCGCTCCGTAGGGATAAAACTAAGACAAGATTTTTTATTTATTGGGGCAAGAATTTCGAGAAGAAATTTTTCTATTGGTGTTTTTGACTTTAACGCGATTATTTATGACTATATTTCAGAAGAATTTGAAGATGAACCCCTTACAATTATTCTATCCAGAATTAAAACCCTAATACACTCATATATTGAAAAATTCAGAAATGTTGTATCTATTGGCATAGCTGTACCAGGCCCTTATCTAGATAAAGAATCAAAAATAGTCTTAGTAACAGAAACTAAAGGCTGGGATAATGTAAACATAAAGAATGAGTTCCATGGTATTTTTGACATTCCAATTACAATAATGCATGATGCAAACTCATGCGCACTTGCTGACTGGTGGTTTGGCAACTATCCAATTTCAAAAAATGGAGTACTTGTACACATGTTTGTTGGTGAAGGTGTTGGTTCAGGAGTTGTAATTAATGGCGATATCTTTACAGGTAACGACGGTATAACCGGCGAGTTAGGACATGTTAGCATTGATGTAAACGGCCCCCGCTGCGAGTGCGGCAACTATGGATGCTTGGAATCATACTGCTCTTCAATTGCACTTGCAAAGAGAGCGCAAACACTTTTAGCTAAGTATCCAACATCCTCACTTAATGCGTACCAAAAGATATCATATGACAAGATATTTTTACATGCACGAGAAAACGATGAGCTATCACTCCTTTTAATTAAGGAAGCAGGAAAATATATTGGTTGTGGCGTAGTAAACATAATAAATATGTACAATCCTGCAATCATCGTTCTAAGCAACCAAATGGTTAGAGACAGCGCATTAATTCTCCCTGAAATTATTAAAATCGTAGACGAAAGAATCCCGAAATCATTTAGAAATAATGTAAAGATTGTCACCTCAGCATTCGAAGATGACCCAACTCTTTATGGTGCTGCAGCAGTCGCAATGGATTACTGCTTAAAAAATCACATGACCCTCATAGCAAAATAACATTCTACCCATCAATACAAAAAAAAGCTCCCAAATGGGAGCTTTTACAAAAGATACTACCAGCGATAGTGTGCAAACGCTTTGTTTGCTTCTGCCATTTTATGTGTATCTTCTTTCTTTTTGTATGCTGTACCAGTGTTGTTGTATGCATCTAAAAGTTCTGATGCAAGTCTATCACCCATACCTCTTCCGCTTTTTGCACGAGCTGCATTGATAACCCAGCGCATTGCAAGAGCTTCACGTCGTGAATCTCTAATTTCAATTGGAACTTGATATGTAGCACCACCAACACGGCGTGATTTTACTTCAACCATAGGTTTTACGTTGTCGAGTGCTTTTAAAAATACTTCAAGAGCATCTTTTTCTGTTTTTTCTTGTAAAACAGCTAAAGCTTCGTACATAATTTTAATTGTAGTAGCACGTTTACCATCAAGCATCATGCGACATACAAATTTAGTAACAACTGTTGAGTTGTATTTTGGATCTGGTAACAGAG
>CAYJOZ010000296.1:0-1633 GCA_964371925.1 uncultured Treponemataceae bacterium
AGGAAGATCCACCCGCCTTTTCTATAGCTTCACTTCGAGCTGCAAACACGGGGTCTGTTGGAACGGCAAATGGTAGTTTTACGAGTATAACATGAGATAAACTTTCACCTGGTACATCCACCCCTTCCCAAAAAGAATCAGTTGCAAAAAGAACACTATCAACATCATTTTTAAAAGTTTCTAGTAGGCGAAAACGATCATCGTCGCCCTGTTTTAATACGGTAATGCCATCAAGGGCCAGAGTATGCCGTGCATATTCGCATGCTGAGCGCAAAGAATCATACGATGTAAAAAGTACTAAGGCTCGTCCGTTTGATGAGCGAATAAGTTTTACTATTGCATCTTCGATACTTTGTTGAAAAAACTGTTCGTGCGGAAAAGGAATATCAGTTGGAATAGAAAAAAGCACATTTTGTTCATAATGAAACGGTGAAGCAAACTCGCCATTTAAAACTCGCTCATTTTCAATTAAAGAGATACCACACCTATTAAGCCAAAAGTCAAAGCTTCCTGCAGTTGTAAGTGTTGCTGAAACACACACAACCGTTTTTAATGGTTCAAATACACCTATTTTCATTAGGGGGGCGATATCAAGGGGTGTTTGAATAAATCGGGGATAAGCCTCTCTATTCCCTCCTCCTGCCTTTTCTAGCCAAAATACTGTTTGATCTTTTTCTTGCCATTTATCATAATTTCTACACATTGTAGCAATGCCATCAAGACGTGTTAAAATGGTTTTAGTTTCCCACACCACTGGAGTGCTTTGATCATCGGTATCTATTTCATCGATAAGATCTCGTATAGTTGCACAGAGGGTGGTAATAGTTTTTCGCAAGGTTTTAATAGATGAAAAAAATGGGGTCGCAAATGAAGCGGTGTCATTTTTTAATCTCCATGTGTAAGAGGTATCTAAGAGCTTCATTGCATGCGTTTCAGTTTTTTCAAGTGCATTTTTTATATCTTGAATTTCTTGAATTGCCTGAGATGCCAGTTCTCCTCTATTTGATAATAGCTCTAGGGTATATAGGTGCCCTGCAATAGCATTTTTATGTTTTCGGTAGAGCCTATTTAACTGCTTAGTAAACGTAAACCTTGTCAAACTTTCAGAAAAAAAGCTTGTAGCTGCATCTTCAATGCCGTGTGCTTCATCAAAAACTAGCCTTTGATAAGGAGGCAGTACTGCTGTATCATCAAATCCCGTTCCCAGTCTCATTTCAATATCTGCAAATAATAGGTGATTATTTACAACTAGTATGTGAGCGTCTGCTGCCTCTTTTCTAACCTTCATTACAAAACAGTTTTCAAAGAACTTACATCGTTGTCCCATACATGCATCGCTCTCTGAGTTTATTCTTGTCCATAGGCTCATATTTGGTAAAAAAGAAAGATCTGAGTTACTGCCCGTCTGGGTTGTAGATGTCCACTTTTGAATTATTTTTAATTCTTCGCTTTCATCAGTAAATAAATCTTGGTCATTAAGAGTGTCATTAAGGCGCCTTAAGCATATATAGTTTTGTCTACCCTTTACAAGAACAGCCTTAATATCTTCCTTATCAAGTACTTTCTTTGCAAGCGGAATATCTTTTTCATATAATTGTTGTTGGAGATTAATGGTACCAGTAGAAATTACAAC
>CAYJOZ010000297.1:0-1081 GCA_964371925.1 uncultured Treponemataceae bacterium
ATGAAATACACTGCAAGCTTAGCCTGCTCCAGGCTATTACATATGGCTGATGATATTTCAGATTTGGTACGTGCAGATATTACTATTATGCATATTGATATAATGGATGGACATAACGTACCAAACCTCTGCTTAAGTATTGATCATATTAAGCATATTAATAAAGAATTTCCTTCTTGCATCCAAGATGTTCACTTAATGGTTGATAATCCAACTCAGTATATTGAACGTGTAGCAAGTGCGGGAGGGAGCATTGTTTCTGCAAGTTTTTCAGCGGTAGGTGACATTGATTCTTTTTTACGTACTGCTAAAAAATGTGGAATAAAAGCTGGATTTATTTTAAACCCCGATGATTCTTTTGAAGAAATAAAGCCCTACCTTGAAGGTATTGATCTAATTACTGTCATGTCTATAAAACCAGGCATACACGGCCAAGTTTTTATGGAGGATACATTTCAAAAGATTCGTGATATTGCATCCTATAAAGAGTCAATGAATTTATACTTTGATATTTCTGTCGACGGCGGCATTAACGTAGAGAAATCAAATCAGTGCAAAGAAGCAGGCGCAACCATGGTGGTCTTAGGTTTATTTGCAGTTTTTGGGCAAGAAAAATCTGTATATGAAGCATCAAAAGATTTTATTGCATTAACAAAATAATATTGGAGAAGATATGGAAACACAACTTAAAATAGCAATTGTAGCAGATCTTTCTGGCTACGATTTAAAGACTGAATTAGTCAAAAGAATGAAAGAAAAAGGCTATTCTATTACCGACCTCGGTTGTAATAGTTCTCAGGAAGGGGAATACCCTGTGTATGCAAAAAAACTTGCAGATTCAATTTTAAATGGTGAACATGATAGAGGTATTGCCATTTGTGGTACCGGCCAGGGGATTACAATGGCCTGTAACAAAGTTAAAGGAATGAGAGCTGCCCTTTGCCACGAACGTTTTCCGGCTCTTATGGCGCGAGAGCATAACAACGCTTTAATTTTAGGGCTGGGAGCATGGGTCGTAACCGCAGCTGAGGCAGAGCAAGTTGTCGAAGCTTTTTTGTTTGGAAAGTTTACAGGGTTGCCG
>CAYJOZ010000297.1:1137-1625 GCA_964371925.1 uncultured Treponemataceae bacterium
AAATAAAAAATTGCGGGCAGAAGTTTTAGATGCAAACTTAGAACTAGTGCGACGAGGCCTTGTTATTTATACGTGGGGCAATGTAAGTGAAATTGATGAAAACAGAGAGCTTATTTACATAAAGCCACGTGGAATAGAATATGATGATATGCAGGTAGAAGATATATCCGTTGCTGATATGAATGGAAACTTGGTTGAAGGAAAGCTACTACCTTCCGTTGATCTTGACTATCATATAGAAATTTACAAGGCATTTGAAGGCGTAAAAGCTATAGCTCACACACACTCAACTTTTGCTACAGCCTTTTGTCAAGCTCTTCGTCCTATAACTGCATTTGGGTCTACCCATGGAGACCATTTTTATGGTGAAATACCATGCTTACCATATCTTTCAAGAGAGGAAGTTGAAGGGAGCTATGAAAAAGCAGCAGGAATTCAGATAGTAGAATACTTCAAAAACAATAGTATTGACCCGATGAAAATGCGAG
>CAYJOZ010000298.1:0-1593 GCA_964371925.1 uncultured Treponemataceae bacterium
TGAAACAAATGGTAATTCTTTATAGTCCGTCTAAAGACGGCTTTGGGCATGAAAAACTCTTTAACAATTTCTCTGCAAATGAACGTGCAAGCGAGTGGGCATCACAGTTTAATGGTCCTGTTACAAGTATCAATGCAAGTGATGTTGTCTGTAACGAGAAAACAAATCTTATTCTCTTACTTGAAAAGATGTTAGAAATTTTAGAAAAAAACAAGGCAGATTATGCTATTTTTGCCTGGGCTGATTGTCCCTTTTTAAACAAAGGTATAAGCGATAAACTGATAGAATATCCTGAAGGTTTTCCTTATGGTTTAGCTCCTGAAATTATTCATACGGGTACAGTAAACATTTTATTAAATCTTGCAAAAACTAATGGTTTTGAAAATGCCACTGTTGAAAGAAATTCTTTTTTTGAAGTTATTAAAACAGATATAAACTCATTTGAAATAGAAACTTTTATTTCAGACCATGATTGGCGCTATTTACGGTTACAATTATGTTGTTCAAACAAACGAAACACTCTTGCATGTGAAAGACTTTTTGATATAGCTGAAAGCGATATACATGATGCTAATGCACTTTCTTTTATAGCAGAAAAATCATCGTTTGTACAAAGGACTCTTCCTGCATTTTACAACGTTCAACTATACTCATCAGCAAAACTGCAAACAGTGTATGAGCCAAGCTTAGGCGATGATGAAATGAAAATAGAAGATTTCGAAAAGCTCATTACAAAAATAGAGCAATTCTCTGATGATGCTGTTGTGAGTCTTTCTTTTTTGGGAGACCCAATGTATCATAAAGATGTGCTTTTATGTATAAAAGCTGTGTTAAAATGTAAAAACTTAAGCGTGCTTATTGAAACAGATGGTTTAAATATATCAGATGAAACAATTGAAAATATACAAAAAATTGTTGGTGACAATCCGGTTCGAGCTAATGGCCAACGAACTTTAAACTGGATTATAAGACTCGATGCAACCGATTCGGATAAGTATAATAAAGTTCATCTAAAAGATGCTTCTTCTAAAGAATTTGAAAAAGCTCTAATAATTACTTCAAAGCTTAAACAATCTTTTCCTCACGCGGTATACCCTCAATTTGTGCGTATGGATTGTAATGAAGATCAGCTAGAAGGATTTTTTAGAACATGGACACAAGATGGCACAGGCGATTTAATAGTGCAAAAATTTGACTACCTTTCAGGTTTATTGGATGATGTTAGGCCTGCAGATCTTTCGCCTGCAAAACGCTACGCATGTTGGCATATCAAACGGGATATGAATATCCTTTTTGACGGGACTGTCGTTCGGTGTAAGGCGGCGGCATTTGCTGATGACAAGGACAATTCAATACTAGGAAATGCCTTTGAGGAAGACTTACACACGGTCTGGGCAAGAGGCGAAAAAAATCTTGTTAACCAACTTGAAGGAAAATACTTAGGTCAGTGTGGAGTTAGTGATGAATACTATACCTTTAATTTTTAATGAAAGACAAATAAAAAGAACTGTGTTAGGTGGGAAAAATACAGCGACTTTGAACACCGAGGCAAGAATATCTTGCTCACTTGTTTTGCTTAATAGGGGTAGTAAT
>CAYJOZ010000299.1:0-1561 GCA_964371925.1 uncultured Treponemataceae bacterium
TATGAAAATGTTTTTTCCTACTAGTTTCAAAAAGGAGTTTGAGATGAAACATACTATTGTATTTTTCGTAAGTCTTTTAGTACTTTGCTTTGTTTGCTTGCCTTTAACAGCGCAACCAAATAGAAACAGCATCGAAACTATTTTGATTGACGATTTTGACGTAGCTGAAGCTGTTGAATGGACCTGGGGTATTAGAGCCAGCGAATCTATTTACGTAAATGAGGATTTAGGAGAAGTGTATCCAAAGATTGGAACTACACCTGGGCTTCCAAATTCACTTATTATGTATCAAGAAGAGGGCGACCCTGAAGCTTTAGTTTTTGGTGTACAAACAAAGTTCGACCGGAAAGGGAATAACTGGTTTGAAATTTATCCAGAAGTAACAAATGAAGATGGGGAAGTAGTTCCGTACGAAGTTCCATTGAAAGGTCATGTTACACATTTTGACTTCTGGGCATGGGGTTCAAACTACATGTACTATATCGATCTCTTAGTGAGAGATGCTGACGGAGCTGTGCATGTAATTAAAGCTGGTAACCTTGCTTTCTCTGGTTGGAGAAATTTTGTTATAAAAATCCCAACATGGATGAGACAACAATCTCGTCTACGTTCTGGGCCTGAAACATTGACTTTCTTAGGTTTTAGAGTACGTACTGATCCTAATGAATTTGTTGACGATTTCAGAGTATTTTTTGATGAAGTTAAATATGCAACATACACATTAAATAACATTTATGACGGATACTTCTTATCAGATATAGAATTTGGTGAGTCAGTTGACGCAACAGGAGGGGCAAACTAATGAAAAAGGTAATTATTGTTTTACTTATTCTTTTTGTAAGCGCTTCAGTATTTGCACAAGACACACCTAGTCTTGTGGCTCCTAACCCAATGCTAGTTGGTGCTGATTCTGCGAACTTTGCACTACGAGAAGTAACTATAGACAGCTTTGAACGTGAAGGTTCATGGAATGTTAAAATTTCTCCTGATTATGGTGTTATTTCCGGAAGATTTTTTGAAGGTGGTCCTGAGCCACTAGCGAAAAATCCACAAGGAGATGGATCTGAAAATCCTGATGACACACGAACATATGGTGCAAAGATTGAATTTTTTAGAAGAGGTATTAACTCCTTTTTTATAACTCCTTCACAACCATTAGCAATTGATGGTGTAACAAAAACTATATCAGTATGGGTAGCAGGTAGAAATCAGCCTCATACTATTACAGTATTGTTACGCGATTTCTTTGGTAATAACTTTGAGTTATATATGGGTGATCTTAACTTTACAGGTTGGAAAAAAATGGTAGTAGCAGTTCCTCCTTCACCAGATGGAACAAGAGGTATTGTACAAGACAGCGCATATTTTGGCGAAAGCCCAGGATTAACTATTCTTGGATTTAGAGTAGACTGTGATCCAATGTATGCAAGCGGTTCATACTATCTCTATCTTGATGACTTACGAGCTATTTCGGATCTTTATGCATTCGAAAACTCAGATCCATACGATATGGACGATAACTGGTAGGATTAATTCCTATACATAAAAGTTGCCACACGAA
>CAYJOZ010000300.1:0-1538 GCA_964371925.1 uncultured Treponemataceae bacterium
AAGCACTTTTTCACATATTTACCTGAATATTTTGCAAATAATGCTTTATTTCGCAGCAATAATATAATTCTTTCATTAATATTAAAAAAAATAGCAAGAAAACATTGCAATTTTACTCATATTCCTCTATAATCTACATACTAATCTTTAGATTGTGCACAAAAAAGTGCATTAACTAAAAAAATATATGTATAAATGACACATTGTCAGATAAGCTTTATTGGCGTTGCCAATAGTCTTATGCAAATTTATACATAAATTTAATAATACAGGAGAAAACATGAAAAAAAATCTATTAGTAATACTTATGCTTTGCTTAGTAGCATTTGTATTTGCAGGCGGCGGCGCAGATGCTGGCATTTCTAATGACGAACTTGTAGTCGTTATGGGTGGAGAAGCAGTAACACTTGATCCACATGGTCAAAATGACCAACCATCATCACGTGTACGTAAACAAATTTACAATACACTTGTAACGCAAAACGAAAAAATGGAAATTGTACCAGGACTAGCTACATCTTGGGAAATCACAAACGGAGGTACTCTTCTTACTTTAGTGCTTCGTGAAGGTGTGACTTTCCATAATGGTAATGCTTTTAATGCTGAGGATGTAAAGTTCTCTCTAGAAAGAGCACTAGAATCACCACATGTTAAAAACATTGTGCAAGCTATTGATCCAAATGGAATAACAATCATAGATGATTACACAGTAGAAGTTAAAATGAAATACGCATTTGCTCCTATTCTTGCTCACCTTGCACACACAGCAATTTCTATTGTTGATGCAGAAGCAACTATTGCAGGCGGAGATTCATATGGACAAAACCCAGTAGGAACTGGTCCATACAAATTTGTAGAATGGATTCCTGGTGACTCAATTGTATTAACACGATTCGATGAATACTGGGGAGAAAAAGCAAAAATTGAAAATGTAAGAATGCGTGTAATTACAGAAAATGCAAACAGAGCTATTGCAGTTGAAACTGGAGACGCTCATATTGTATATGATATTGCTCCAAACGATGTAGCTCGCATTGAATCAAACCCAGATCTTAACATGGTTAGAAGTGCAAACTTTTCTTCTGCGTATGTTGGTTTTAATGTAAATAAAAAACCATTTAATGATGTTCGTGTTCGCCAAGCAATTAACTTAGCCTTAGATATGGATTCAATAATTGAAGCTGTATATTTTGGTTCAGGTAGTCCATCAAAGGGACCAATTGTTGAAAGAGTATGGGCTTACAACACAGATCTTCCTGGTTACGGATATGACATTGCTAGAGCAAAAAATCTAATGAGACAAGCTGGATATGCTGATGGTTTTGAAACAACAATTTGGGTAAATGAAAACACACAACGTATCGAAATTGCTGAAATTGCACAAGCTCAATTGGCTGAAATTGGTATTACATTAAATATCGAAATTCTAGAGTGGGCAGCTTACCTTGAAAGAACAGCGTTAGGTGAACATGAAATGTATATTCTTGGTTGGGTAACAGTAACAGGTGACCCAGATTATGGTCTATATGCAACATTCC
>CAYJOZ010000301.1:0-1530 GCA_964371925.1 uncultured Treponemataceae bacterium
TTATAGGCAAAAGCACAACCCAACAAATATATTAGAAACCCATTTGTACCTACACCATCTATAATGTTTTCAATTCCCAACAAGCAACACATAACAGTGTACAGAAAAAAATTCGTTGGAAAAATGATTAAAATAAATGATAAAATTGCAGGTATTGTATAAAGCAATGAATCGTATAACTTGGTGGAAAATGGCTCATCTATAACAGTGTTTATAAAGTTATTAAAAAAAATAACGATCATCCAAACTAGAAAAACGATAATAGCTACAATTCTCCACCAAAATTTAGACATTACCACACACCCCTTACTAATCCTTTTTCGTCCAAGATAATTCTATCAAGTTCTGGTACTGGATTCTCGCGAATGTCGTTCCACAAGTTTGTTTTTAATACTTCATAATCCCAAGAGCCATCATTTAATGGATTGTAGATATTATTATCGATGTCTTTTTTTGCGCTATCTTTATAGCCTTCTAACATAATAAGAGCTAAAATAGTCATACCGTGATGAATAACAGACTCATCGCCGCCTTTAAATAGCGAAATTAGACGTAAGCGAGTATAAATAGAGTTGTTATCATCTTTACTGTGATCAAATATCACTGATCCGCCACGAAGCTCAGTAAAGTAAATTGATAGATGTGCCAACGAAGTTCGTTTAGCATCTTCACAACCGGCAATGAATGGAATTGCAGCAACCATTTGTGCAACTTCGTTTCCTACAAAGTCATTTCGCTCTTCTTCAGTAAAACGAAATGTGTCAATCACTGCTGTAAACACATCGCTTAAAAAAGCATCCAAATTCTCTTGTGCTACTCCAGCACTAATCCCGGTTTTCACCATAATCTTTTCCATAATTTCTCCTTATATATGTATTATATTTAAATCATAACAAGTTAAAATAGTTCCGTCAAGGTATCAATATATGAAATTTGTAATTTTGTACGATTTCATTCATGTTTTTTTTTATAAATTTGCTCAAAAACGATAGATTGAGAAGACAGCATATCGTTTACTACCATCTTTACAATTTAAGCCCTTTATGATACCTTGTAATGGAAAAAAATGTTAAGGAAGAATTATGGCAGATACATATGAAGTAGCACTTGAAAAAAGCAAAAAACTAGAACAAGACATACAGGCAAATCCAAAAAAATATCGCGTACTCACAGGGGATCGTCCAACAGGTAGATTACACATTGGCCATTACTTTGGATCATTGCAAAACAGAGTACGCCTTTCTAAATTGAATGTTCCAACCTGCATACTCATTGCAGATTATCAAGTACTAACAGACCATGATGCTTTTCATGAAATATCTCAAAACACAAAACAGCTTGTTATTGACTACTTATCCGCAGGCATTGAGCCAAGCGATGATGTAATTATTTATCCTCATTCATATGTACCAGAAGCAAATCAACTTATGCTTCCTTTTTTAACACTTGTTTCAAATTCGGAGCTTAGCCGAAACCCAACCGTAAAAGAAGAAATTACAAGTGCAGGTATTAAAAGCGTTAATGCTGGAA